>NZ_JBPETA010000075.1:0-14527 GCF_051710365.1 Symbiopectobacterium sp.
CATGGCGATGGTCAAAGCGCTTAACCGGATCACGCTATTAGGAATGCCGAACAGTATTCGCATCACGTAACAATCGACCCGATGGGGCACAGTCGTTACAAGTTCTGATTTATTCAACAAAGCCGATTGATATTGGCAATCACGCCGCGAATCGCTTTTTCCGCCATCTCGGCATAGCCCTTATCCACATAGCGTTTGCGCACCGCTTTCAGAATGCCATAGGCAAACCCGGCGGTGGCGGAGCTTTCCACGTAAGAGTTGGCGTCATCCAGCAGCGTATGCCACAGACCACTGTCATCCTGATACTGCGCCAGCGCTTCAATCTGGCTTTCCAGCACCTGCAACAGGAAGCGGCGCGTTGCATTTCCTTCAGGCAATTCCAGCAGCTCGATAAACTCAGGAATGGCTACCGTCAGCCAGCTGTTGCCGCGCGCCCAACGCGCTTCGGCAAAATTGTGCTTGCCATCAAACGTCCAGCCGTGGAACCACAGGCCGCTGCGTCAATCCATCAGATACTGCACGTGCAGTAAGAACTGGTGGGTCGCCTCTTCGATAAACTCGGGACGGTTGAGCAGCTTGCCGATTTTTGCCAGCGGCAGCACGCTCATCATCAGGGTGTCGTCCCACAGTTGATCGGTGTTTTCGCTGTTGTAGACGATATGCTGCAAACCGTTTTTCTGGGTGCGCGGCATGTCGTACATCACCCACTCCGCCCAGCGCTCCAGATAAGGCACCCAACGGGCATCGCGCGTCTCTTCGTAGCGATAGGCCAGCGTCAGGAACGGGCAGACCGTGTTGACATTTTTGGTAGGCGTACCTTCCGCCAGACGCGCCTCGAACCAATCATCAATGATGGCTCGCATCTGGTCATCACCCGTCTGTTGGTAATATTGGTAAATGCCGTACAGGCCAATCCCGTGCGTCCACTCCCACCCGGCCCAGCCCTTGGTATCGATGACACGACCATCATCCAACCACAGCAGAAACTCACCGGTTTCATCCTTGATATTGACCAGATTATCGGTAATGCGGCAGATCAGCGCCTTCAGATCGTCGCGAGAGATAAAGTGCTCAGGCTGACGCAGCAGCGGGCTATGTTTAACACTGAATACGGTCATAGATTATCATCCACTTTTATCGTTAATGCGTTAATGCGTTAATGCGTTAATGCTGAGTCACCTGGGTTGCTGAATGCGCCGGTTGTTTATGGCGATTCAGGTAACCGATATTGTTGTTGCCCCACAGCGATTCATAAGACATGCCAGAGAGCATTTCCACCACCTGACGCGCCTGCGGCGTGATGCGTTCCGGTACCGGACGTCCGGCTTCACGCATTTTTAGCGTCTCTTCACGCAGGGTCTGGTGCGTTTGCAGGTTCAGTTTAAACCGTAATGAGACCAGAAAACCCAACGCCAGCACGCAGACTGTGCTGACACTGAGCACCATCAGGATGGTATGACTTACGCCCGTTGCCTGTACGCTCTGCCCTGAAACAAACCCCGACAGTTGCAACACCACGCCCACCAGCATCACCGCGCCGGCCTGAGAAGCCTTGCGAGTCAGCGTCATGATCCCGGCAAAGATCCCTTCACGACGTTGTGCGGTGATCACTTCATCCACATCGGCAATGTAGGTGTAAGTATTCCACGGTACGTAGTTGATACCACCACGCCCCAACCCCGCCAACGCAGAGATCAGCAACAGCAAAGAGAACACATCGTGCAGGCCGCTGTAATAGAGCACGCCGTAAGACATCGCCGCCAGACCGAACAGGCAAACCACTAAGCGGTAAGAGGGGGCCGGTCCGAAGCGAATGCACAGCGGGATCATGCCAATCACCGCCAGGAATTGCAGGATAGCCATGGTGCCCATCAGGTTGGAAGCCACCGTGGGGCTTTGCATCAGCACAAAGACGACGTAGTAGGTGAACACCGCGTTAAACACGTCCTGTGCAATGTAGCCGCCGAGGTACATCCCGAGATGTTGACGGAAAATACGAATGCGCAGCGTGGAAGAGAGTTCGACGCTCAGGCGCTTCATGCTTTGTCCCAGCGTCAGTGACTGGCGTTCCTTTTCTGCCTGTAGCGACGCCGCTGACATCTCTTCGCGCGACCGTTCCCAAGTAAAGAAATAGACCAGCGTCAGCACCGTGGCGCAAATCACCGAGAACACCAGGCTTGAGTAGAAGAAGGAAATGGCGTTGTCTTTGCCAAAGTGACTGAGCAGAATACCTGGCAGGAACGCCGCCAGAATGGCAGAAAGCTGCGCCAGCGCGATACGCGCACCGGAGAATTTGGTTTTCTGTTTAAAATCATCGGTCATTTCCGGTACCAGCGTTTCATACGGTACCAGAATCATGGTGTAGACTACATCAAACACCAAATAGGTCAGCAGATAGTACCAGTACCCCATGTCGCCCACCCACATAAAGCTGTAGCTGAACACACAGGGAATACCGAGCAAAATAAATAATTTACGGCGGACAAAGCGTTTACCCAATCGGGTTGAGCCAAAGTTGTCCGTCAGGAACCCCATCAACGGGCTGACGACGGCATCCAGTACTCTGGCCATCGCGAAAATAAACGTGGCTTCAATGGGCGTCAAGCCACAAAACGTGGTGTAAAAATAGAGCAACCACGCCGCCGTTAGCGCCGTAGTTCCCGCACCGAGAAAATCACCTGAGCCGTAAGCCAAATAGTTGGCCAGCCCAATTTTATGCGTTTTCATTTGCCATCCTTCCTGTGTCATTGTCTTTATGAAGGTAATGCGGCAGGGTACAAACCCTTTACTGCCGTGATAGCTAAACTACTGCCGGGACGTTGGGAAAACCTTTGCACCGTTGCCACGCCCCGAGCGGAATTGGCATCCCTGGGAAGAACGTGACGATCGACCTCAAGGTTTTTATAAAAAGCCATTTTAAACCAATAAAACCGTCGGTTCGTTTATGGCGATCACAGGGTAGTAAGCACAGGAGTGGATAGGGATACGAACGTGAAAGGGATAATCACAGAGAACAAAAATAATAAAACCCGGAGACGCTTACGCGTTTCCGGGCTTCGATAGCTAGGCGAAAAGGCCCGGCAGCAGACAGGCGATTACGCCTGGCCTTTCACTTCTTTCAGACCGTTGAATGCAGCACGGCCAGCTAGTGCTTCTTCGATACGGATCAGTTGGTTGTACTTGGCAACACGATCAGAACGGCTCATGGAACCGGTTTTGATCTGACCAGCCGCAGTACCTACCGCCAGATCGGCGATGGTAGCGTCTTCGGTTTCGCCAGAACGGTGAGAGATAACGGCAGTGTAGCCCGCATCTTTCGCCATCTTGATAGCAGCCAGGGTTTCGGACAGAGAACCGATCTGGTTAAATTTAATCAGGATGGAGTTAGCGATACCTTTCTCGATGCCTTCTTTCAGAATCTTGGTGTTGGTTACGAACAGGTCGTCACCAACCAGTTGGATTTTGTCGCCCAGTACTTTGGTCTGGTAAGCAAAACCGTCCCAATCAGATTCGTCCAGACCGTCTTCGATAGAAACGATCGGGTACTCTTTGGTCAGGCCTTCCAGATAGTGAGTGAACTCTTGAGAAGTGAAGGTTTTGCCTTCGCCTTTCAGTTCGTAGTTGCCGGTTTCTTTGTTGTAGAACTCAGAAGCGGCACAGTCCATCGCCAGCGTAACGTCTTTGCCCAGCACATAACCGGCATTTTTTACCGCTTCAGCGATAACAACCAGTGCTTCTGCGTTGGAACCCAGGTTCGGCGCGTAGCCGCCTTCGTCGCCAACAGCGGTGTTCAGGCCTTTGCCTTTCAGCACTTTCGCCAGGTGATGGAACACTTCAGAACCGATACGGATCGCTTCTTTCACCGTTTTCGCGCCAACCGGCTGAATCATGAACTCTTGAATATCAACGTTGTTGTCAGCGTGTTCGCCACCGTTGATGATGTTCATCATCGGCAGAGGCATGGAGAATTTGCCCGGGGTGCCGTTCAGTTCAGCGATGTGTTCGTACAGCGGTTGACATTTGGACGCTGCTGCTGCTTTGGCGTTAGCCAGAGACACCGCCAGAATGGCGTTAGCACCAAAGTTGGATTTGTTGTCAGTACCGTCCAGGTCGATCATTACCTGGTCAATGGCAGCCTGATCTTTGGCATCTTTGCCCAGAATGGCCTGCGCCAGCGGTCCGTTCACAGCGGCAACGGCTTTGGTTACGCCTTTGCCCAGGAAACGGGATTTGTCGCCATCACGCAGTTCCAGCGCTTCGCGAGAGCCTGTGGAAGCGCCTGACGGAGCAGCAGCCAGACCAACGAAACCACCTTCCAGGTGCACTTCCGCTTCAACGGTCGGGTTTCCGCGTGAGTCGATGATTTCACGGCCAATGACTTTAACGATTTTGGACATTAGATTTTCCTCAGTACAAGTTAAACTAAAACCGATTCTGTATATAAAACCGAGCTTTAAACTAAAACCTTAGACGAACAACGCGCGGTACTGGACCGCGCGTTGCTGAAAAACCCTTACTTCACCTGACGCTTTTAATACGCGCCAGCGGCTTTAACAAAACCGGCAAACAGGGGATGCCCATCTCGTGGCGTCGACGTAAATTCCGGATGGAACTGACAGGCCACGAACCACGGATGCTCAGGGAGTTCAACAATCTCCACCAGCTTGCGGTCGGCGGAAAGACCAGCAACACGCAATCCCGCCGCTTCAATTTGTTTCAACAACATGTTGTTCACTTCATAGCGGTGACGGTGGCGTTCAATAATGGTTGCCTCACCGTACATCTCGCGCACCAGGCTGCCTTCCGCCAGGTGGCACGGTTGACCGCCCACGCGCATAGTGCCACCCAAGTCGCTCTCTTCGCTGCGCACCTCAAGGTTACCGTCTTCATCACGCCATTCGGTGATCAGCGCAACAACCGGGTACTTACAGTCTGGCACAAATTCCGTAGAGTTTGCCGCTTCCATGCCCACAACGTTACGGGCAAATTCCATCAAAGCGACCTGCATTCCCAGGCAAATACCCAGATAAGGGATGCTATTCTCACGGGCGTAACGCGCCGCCATGATTTTACCCTCAACACCGCGGTAGCCGAACCCCCCTGGGATCAAGATAGCATCAAGATCTTTGAGAACTTCAACGCCGCGGGTTTCTACATCCTGCGAATCGATCAGCTTGATGTTGACGGTCAGGCGATTTTTCAGCCCGCCGTGCTTCAGAGCTTCGATCACCGACTTGTAGGCATCCGGCAGTGCAACATATTTGCCGACCATACCAATGGTGACTTCGCCACCCGGATTGGCTTCCTGATAAACAACCTGTTCCCATTCGGACAGGTCTGCTTCGGCGCAACTCAAGCTGAATCGTTTACAAATATAATCGTCCAATCCCTGCGATTTCAAGAGCGCCGGGATTTTATAAATCGAATCAATATCTTTTAAGGAGATTACTGCTTTTTTCGGCACATTACAGAATAAAGCGATCTTTGCACGCTCGTTGGCGGGCACGGTGCGATCGGAACGGCAAATCAGCACGTCCGGCTGAATACCGATAGAAAGCAGCTCTTTTACCGAGTGCTGAGTCGGCTTGGTTTTCACTTCGCCTGCTGCCGCCAGGTATGGCACCAGCGTCAGGTGCATGAACAGCGTATGCTCGCGACCCACTTCCACCGCCATCTGCCGAATCGCTTCAAGGAACGGCAGAGATTCGATATCGCCGACGGTACCGCCGATTTCCACCAGCACCACGTCATGGCCTTCACCGCCTTCAATGATGCGTTCTTTGATGGCATTGGTGATGTGCGGAATCACCTGAATGGTTGCACCCAGGTAGTCGCCACGGCGCTCTTTGCGCAGCACATCAGAGTAGATACGGCCGGTGGTGAAGTTGTTGCGGCGCGTCATTTTGGTACGGATAAAGCGTTCGTAGTGGCCCAAGTCAAGATCGGTTTCCGCGCCGTCTTCGGTGACAAACACTTCACCGTGCTGCGTCGGGCTCATCGTGCCCGGATCCACGTTGATGTACGGGTCCAGTTTCATGATGGTAACGTTGAGGCCACGGGCTTCGAGAATAGCCGCCAGAGAGGCTGCGGCAATGCCTTTACCCAGAGAGGATACGACCCCGCCGGTCACAAAAATATAATTAGTTGTCATGCTGAACCTGAGAGTTTAGGTTTATTTACCCAAAATAATTCGTGTTGCGGGAAGGCGGCAAGCAAACGAATCCCTAGGAGCTTACTCAGGTAAGTGACTAGGGTGAGCGAGCGCAGCCAACGCACCTGCAACGTGAAGTATGACGGGTATAACGATGGAGTACCAAGACGGGAAAGCAGTATACCTGAACCTGATGAAGGCTACAAATGTTGCTTTTCATCATTGTGGCGATCGTAACGTCGTGACTAAACCGATGTATCACGCACAAACAGCATGAAACATCGGATTAAAAATCATAAAGATAAATAACAAAACTGCCAGAAAAATACAGTAATACGATTAAAATATCTTAACCGGCCTTTTCCTGACGTTTTACCTGTTCCCAGGCCGCATCCATTTCCTCAAGCGTCGCCTGTTCAACTGTTTTTCCCGAGGCGATAACAATTTGTTCTATCTGACGGAAACGGCGGCTGAATTTGCGGTTTGCCGCCTGAAGCGCATTTTCGGCTTTCTGACCAAGATGGCGTGAGAGATTGACCGTAGCGAACAATAAATCGCCCACTTCTTCGGCCAGCTTTTCCTCATCTACTACTGCCTGCAGGGCTTCATGCATCACTTCATCAATCTCTTCATACACTTTGTCGACCACTGGCCCCAAGCTGTTCCAGTCGAAACCGACTGATGCGCAACGCTGCTGGATTTTGTGCGCTTTCATCAAGGCGGGCAACGCGTCAGGAATATCGTCCAACGCCGAGTAACGGGCTTTTTCAGCACGCTCCTGGGCTTTGGTTTGCTCCCAGTTGGCAAGCACCGCGTCGCTGTCGGTGAGCGTCGCATCGTCAAAAATATGCGGATGTCGCCGCTCCAGTTTGTCGCTTATCGCGTCGCACGCCGCAGAAAAATCAAACAACCCCTGCTCTTGCGCCATCTGGGCGTAAAACACCACCTGAAACAACAGATCGCCCAATTCGCTGCGCAGATCGTCGAAATCCTGACGCGCAATAGCATCCAGCACTTCGTAGGTCTCTTCCAACGTGTAGGGCGCGATAGTGTCAAAGGTTTGCTTGCGATCCCACGGGCAACCGTTTTCCGGACCGCGCAATGTGTTCATAATGGAAAGAAGACGTTCAATAGCCGCTGCTGTCATGCCTGATTCCTGAATCAATAAAAATCGCGTGTCGTCCTCGGCGCAGGCCGGGGACCTCTTACTGGAGATGCGCATTTAGCCTGTAGGAGATCCCCGCCTGCGCGGGGATGACAAAGTGAGGACCTACGTAAAAAATTACGCCCCTTGCTGGCGACGCGCGTCAATGACATCCGGCAGTTGGTTGAGCTTCGCCAGCACCCGTCCCAATACCTGAAGGTTGTAGATCTCGATCTCCATGTCGATCACCGCGATCTGCTGTTTGGTATCACTGCGGCTGGACACGCCCAGCACGTTCACCTTTTCGTTCGCCAGAATGGTGGTGATATCGCGCAGTAACCCGCTGCGATCGTTGGCGGTTACGCGCACCGTTAGCGAATAGCAGCTGGAGTAGCTTTCACCCCAGACGGCATCGACAATCCGCTCAGGCGCATGGCTGCGCAGATCGTCCAACTGCTCACAGTCAGCGAGGTGGATAGAGATACCGCGTCCGCGCGTAATGAAACCGATGATCTCATCGCCCGGGATCGGCTGGCAGCACCGCGCGATATGATGCATCAGATTGCCAACCCCTTCTACCACAATACGGCCGCTGTCTTTGCGGCTGTTCTGCGGTGGCGCTTTCTGCTGGGTGAGCTGACGCAGCGCTTCGCGATCCTGCTCCTCGGCGCTGGGCTGGTTGAGCTGCGCCTGAAGGAAGTTCACCAGCTGGTTAAGGCGAATATCCCCACCGCCAATACCGGCCAGCAGTTCATCAAGCGAGTTGATGTTATAGCGAGGCAGCAGCAGCTTCTCTGCCGCTTTGA
The DNA here is from genome assembly GCF_051710365.1 of Symbiopectobacterium sp. NCBI lineage: Bacteria > Pseudomonadati > Pseudomonadota > Gammaproteobacteria > Enterobacterales > Enterobacteriaceae > Symbiopectobacterium > Symbiopectobacterium sp. The sequence continues at coordinate 8,102 of NZ_JBPETA010000075.1, forward strand.
GGCTAATCCCCAAATGTTCCAGCTCGTTATCCAGAATCTGGCGCCCTGCCAGAATATTTTTGTCGCGATCTTGCTTGCGGAACCAGTTATGGATCTTGGAGCGGCCACGACTGGTGGTGATATAACCCAGGTTCGGATTCAACCAATCACGGCTCGGGTTCGGCTGCTTCTGGGTGATGATTTCAATCTGATCGCCCATCTGCAACTGGTAGGTAAAGGGCACAATGCGCCCGCCAATTTTGGCTCCGATGCAGCGATGCCCGATATCGCTATGAATGTGATAGGCAAAATCCAGCGGCGTGGAGCCCGTCGGCAGATCGACCACGTCCCCTTTTGGCGTAAACACGTAGACACGATCGTCGAACACCTGGCTGCGCACTTCGTCCAGCATTTCGTCTGAATCGGCCATCTCTTCTTGCCAGGTGAGCAGCTTGCGCAGCCAGGCAATACGCCCTTCGTAACCGGAACGCCCCCCCGCAACCGCGCCCTCCTTGTATTTCCAGTGCGCAGCAACGCCCAATTCTGCATCTTCATGCATCTGTTTGGTGCGAATCTGGATTTCAAGGGTTTTGCCCCTCGGCCCCAACACCACCGTGTGGATGGACTGGTAGCCATTGGGTTTCGGGTTCGCTACGTAGTCGTCGAACTCGTCGGGCAGGTGACGGTAGTGGGTGTGAACGATACCGAGCGCCGCATAGCAATCCTGCAAGCGTTCAACCACAATACGCACGGCGCGCACATCAAACAGTTCATCAAACGACAGGGATTTTTTCTGCATCTTGCGCCAGATGCTGTAGATATGCTTGGGTCGGCCATAGACTTCAGCCTTGACGCCCTCGCCCGCCATCGCGGTGCGCAGGGTTTTGACAAAATCGTCAATGTACTGTTCACGGTCAATGCGCCGCTCGTGCAACAGTTTGGCGATTTTTTTGTATTCATCCGGATGCAGATAACGGAAACAGAAATCTTCCAGCTCCCATTTGAGCTGGCCGATACCGAGGCGGTTCGCCAAAGGCGCGTAGATGTTGGTACACTCCTGGGCCGCCAGCACGCGCTCTTCTTCCGGCGCGTCTTTCACTTCACGCAGGTGCGCAATGCGCTCCGCCAGTTTGATCACCACGCAGCGGAAATCTTCCACCATCGCCAGCAGCATACGGCGGATATTGTCTACCTGCTCGGAGGCAACGGAATCGTGTTGCGTCGCCTTCAGTTGACGAATCGCATCCATATCGCGCACGCCGTGCACCAAATCGACGATATTCTTGCCAAAGGCGTCACGCAGTGTGTCTTCATCCACCACGCCGGAGTCAGCCAATGGGAACAGCATCGCCGCACGCATGCTGTCGTTATCAATGCTGAGGGTGGAGAGGATCTCCACCATTTCAATGCCGCGCCATAACAGCAACATCGCATCGGGATGCCCCTGCGTGTGCTGTTCACAATAGCGCCAGGTCTCGGCTAAGCGTTCACACGACTGCTGATTATTGATGCCCAACGATGCAATCCAGGCATCTGGCACAAACTCGCCGTCCGTATTCAAATGCGCACTTCTTACCGCAACCATAAATTCTCCCTACAATGCCGCTTTGCCAGAGCGTGCCGCCTTACCAGAACGCTGCAAAAACAGTGCCATCGATTCAAGGTGGCCGGTGTGAGGAAACATATCCAACATGGCGACCTGCGCCAACGTGTAACCTGCGGCCAACAGCACTTTACTGTCCCGCGCCAACGTGGTGGGGTTACACGAAACATAGACCACACGCTGTGGTGCAAGTTTAACAATTTGCGGCATCACTTCCGCCGCCCCGGCGCGTGCCGGGTCTAGCAGTATCTTATCAAATCCCTGGGCGCTCCAGGACTGTTGCGCAACATCCTCGTCGAGATTTTGGTGAGAAAATGTGACGTTAGACAAGCCGTTACGGCGCGCATGCTTGCAACTGACCGAGGCAGTGACGCAGTGGGGCTAACAGTGCATCAAGTTCCGGTGCCAACACCGGGCAGGTCGCGATATCCACCACATCGTGCGATTGCCCCTGCCGGTATCCCATGCGCAACCCCGACGCGGGTTGAGGCACTGATTTGGCGCGGGCTGACGCTTTTCCACCCGCTGACGCAGGTTTGTCTCCCGTAAAAAAGTATAACGCAAGACGCGCACGCCGACGGTAACCGTAGGCCGGACCGGCAATCAGTCCAATATCCGTCAGCGTTTGTCCGGTCTCTCGCGTCATCAGCTTTTGCAACGCGGCCGATTTGCTGCGCTGTTGCAACGCGACATCGGCATGCTGCTGCTGGCAGCCACCGCACACGCCAAAGTGCGGACAGCGCGGTTCCACACGTTGCGCACTGCGCGTCAGCAGCCGTTTAAGTTCAGCGCGCGCATACTGACGTTTATCCTAGGTCAGCCGGACTTCCGCCTGCTCATCCGGCAGCACGCCGGGGACGAAAACGGTTTTGCCTTGATGACGCGCTACACCCTGTCCGAAGGGATCGAGATCGGTCACGGTCACGTTAATGGTTTGCCGGGTCGTCACACGCCGGTTTGGAGAGTAGAATTGCGCCATAGTTTGCTATTGTGTCTTTAAGCTGAACGTCTGGGCCTAATTCTCCCACATTGGAACCTCATGACCAAATACAGTCTGCGTGCCCGCATGATGATACTGATTCTGGCTCCGACATTGATTATCGGGTTGCTGCTCAGTACCTTCTTCGTTATTCACCGCAGCAATCAGTTGCAGGACCAGCTTGCCAGCGCGGGGGCCAGTATTATTGAGCCGCTTTCCGCCGTTGCTGCCTATTCGATAGTAGCCAACCAGCAGGAGATGATTCAGCCGCTGATCAATATGCTGCATCGGCGTCATTCCGACATTGTACGCGCCATTATCATCACTAACGCACAACATCAGGTGTTGTTCAGCACCGATTCGCGCCATATCACCCAACTGATTGATGCGGTAAAACAGCAGTCGATGCCGTCAGGGCTACATTCTCACCAGGTTGATGACAAGCTGTTACTGCATATGCCTATCACCATCGGCCCGGAATTCACCCGTCATGCGAGCAAGGTCGAGCGCCCCGGCGCGAGCGTGGGGTATGTGTTGCTGGAGCTGGATACCGACTCCATCATGCTGCAACAGTATCAGGAGATTTTTATCGCCACGCTGTTGATGCTGCTGTGCATGGGGATTGCCGGTCTGTTCGCCTATCGTCTGGTGCGCAATGTCACCATGCCGATACGCAATATGGTGGATACCGTCGATCGTATCCGTCGCGGTCAATTGGACAGCCGTGCGGAAGGATGCATGCTGGGCGAGCTGGATATGCTGAAAAACGGCATCAACGCCATGGCGATGTCCCTGACGGCCTACCACGAGGAGATGCAGCAAAACATCGATCAGGCCACTTACGATCTCAGAGAGACGCTGGAACAGATGGAGATCCAGAACGTCGAGCTGGATTTGGCGAAAAAGCGGGCGCAAGAGGCCGCACGCATCAAGTCCGAGTTTTTAGCCAACATGTCGCACGAGCTGCGCACCCCGCTTAACGGCGTGATCGGTTTCACCCGTCAAACGCTGAAAACCACGTTAACCGCCACCCAGACCGACTATTTGCGTACTATCGAGCGTTCCGCCAACAACCTGCTGACCATCATCAATGACGTGCTGGATTTCTCCAAGCTCGAAGCGGGCAAACTGGTGTTGGAAAACATCCCGTTCTCACTGCATAACACGCTGGATGATGTCATCACGCTGTTAGCGCACACGGCCCATGAGAAAGGGTTAGAGCTGACGCTCAACATTCAGCCCGGCGTACCCGAACGTTTTATCGGCGATCCGATGCGTCTGCAACAGGTGATCACCAACCTGCTGGGCAATACCATCAAATTCACCGAAAAAGGCAATATCGATATCCGCATTGAAAGCCACCGCCAAAGCCATAAACAGCTGGAGTTGGAAATTCAGATCCGAGATACCGGTATTGGCATCGCCGAAGGACAGCAGGCACAGTTGTTTCAGGCGTTTCGGCAGGCAGATACCAGCATTTCCCGCCGCCACGGTGGCACCGGGCTGGGGCTGGTTATCACCCAGCGGCTGGTGAAAGAGATGGGCGGCGATATTCGCTTCCAAAGCGCGGTAAACCAAGGCTCCACCTTTTGGTTCCACATTACGCTAACCTGCGATCCGCACAGCAACATGACAGAGAACAATCTCTCCGTGCTGCAAGGACACAGCATTGCCTATGTGGAGGCCAACGCTTCTGCCGCGCAAGCCGGGTTAGATATTCTGGGGCAAACGCCGTTGCAGGTGCACTTTAGCCCTACCCTTGAACAGCTACCGCCGCAACATTTCGATATTTTGCTGCTCGGCGTTCCCGTCCGGCATCGTAATAACTTGCTGGATTACACCTCACAGTTGCGCGATATGAGCCGCAAAGCAGCCTGTGTTATTTTGGCCTTGCCCAGTCTGGCGCAAATGGATGCTGAACAGCTGAAATCCTTCGGTATCCACGCCTGTCTGAGCAAACCCCTTTCCTCGGTACGCCTGTTGCCCTTGATACAGGAAGGTCTGTTAATCCAGCAGCTATCGTTGCTGCCAGTAACGCAACCGGCAACGCTGCCCACACCGCGCTTGCCGTTGTGCGTGATGGCGGTGGATGACAATCCGGCCAACCTGAAACCGATCGGCACTCTGCTGGAAGAGCAGGTGGAAAACACCCTGCTGTGCGACAGCGGTGAAGAGGCTATCGCGCAGGCGGCAATGCAGGATATCGACGTCATCCTGATGGATATCCAAATGCCCGGCATGGATGGCATTCGCGCCAGCGAGCACATCCGCCAGCTTTCCCGCCACGCTACCACGCCGATTATTGCGGTCAGCGCCCATTCGCTGAGTGACGAGCGCAAATCATTGCTGCAAGCGGGGATGGATGGTTATCTGGCCAAGCCGATTGATGAGCAGATGCTGGCATCGGTATTGGCGCGTTATACCCAACAACCGGTTAGACCGATTGAGAGCGAGAACGGCAGCATGACGCAATTGCTGGCGGAACATGATGACAGCCAGCTCTCGCTCGACTGGTCGCTGGCAACCCGTCAGGCTGCGAATAAACCCGATCTGGCGCGCGATCTGCTGCAAATGCTGCTGGATTCCCTGCCCGACGTACAGCAACACATCGAAACGCTGCTGGCGGGCCACCCGGTGGCAGACACACTGCCGCTGATTCATAAACTGCACGGCAGTTGCGGCTACAGCGGCGTTCCACGCTTGAAGCAACTGTGTTACACGCTGGAAACCGCACTGCGTAAGGGAACGGACCTGCTGGAACTGGAACCGGAGTGGCTGGAACTGCTGGATGAAATCGCTAATGTACGGCGGGCTGCGCAGGCGCATTTGTCGTAGCCCACAGGCATTGTGCCGACCGTATCCTGATTCTGCTGCTCGGCTGACGCCAGCGGCTCACCGCCCTGATGCGGCTATGGCCTTTTGTAGCTCGGCCAGCACCAGAGGGAATTCGGTAAAGCCATCACTTGCCAGAAAGTGGTTGCCCTGCTCAACCGTAATGAACCTAGCATCGAGGGATTTCGCCAACGCCTGACTGAATCGGTAAGGAACCACTGCATCATCAGGCGCAGCGATGACAACGCGGGTGCTTGCCCTCTGCACCAGCTTGCCATAATTAATATCAGGTTTTATGAAGCGGTCGAGCTGCGGGAGTGTCGGCAGGCGCTCATTGAAGCCGGAAACCAGAATATAGCCGCCGATGGGCGCGTTGGCCGGGTGTTTTTCAAGGAATCTCAACAGCGTAATGCTGCCGAGACTGTGCGCGACAAAATAGTTGTTGTTATCTAGCGATGTCACCTGTGTCTCAAGGGCCCGCTGCCATGCCTGCGGTTGGGGATCGTCAGGGGTAGGTAAATCAATGATCGATACCGTGGCTCCCGTTTTCTCCATCTCGCTTTTCAGCCACGCGAACCAATGCTCTGACGGTGAAGCGCCGTATCCGTGAACAATGTAGATGTGCGTAGTTGATTGCTGTGTGTTTACCGGAGAAGTACAGCCCGACAAGGCGGCTGCCATCGAAAGGAGTAGCGCGACGAATTTGTTCATATACCCTCACTGAATGGGCTGTAAAGTCAGATATTGTCGATAGACCTGAATCTTAGTGCTTCGAGTCCAATAGCACAGAGGGTGTTAGCGTCAGTGATAGCAAAATGAATGGATTTTGGATCTTTGATGACGCGTCGCCCCCGGCACCAGCGCGGGGACGACGAAGAAAGGAGCCGCCAGAAAAAATCGGCAAAGAGAGACCCTGTACACGATTCTGTGTAAATGCCTTTTCTCAGTAGTGACCGTCCAGACGATCACCGAACTCGATAATAAAGCGGCTCATAGCCATACGCCAGTCCCTCAGCGGCATCGTCCATTTTTG
>NZ_JBPETA010000076.1:0-14513 GCF_051710365.1 Symbiopectobacterium sp.
GTATCGGTGCTATGCTCGACATCGCTCAGTCCGGTTGATGATTTGGGATCTTTATCGATTGATCAGATCGCTCAACTCGGACTGAGTTCCCTTCAGGTGATCTACTATTCGGAACAGTTATTTAGGTGAGACGCAGAAAAAAGGTAGCAAATAACCCTTGTAGTGCAGCACGCGTATATAAAGATCCCCCCTCCGCGAAGCATTAAATTGCTCGTCGCCACGATAAAAAATCGACGTTTTTTCACACATTGATAACGAGGTATTCAAAAAATCCCTACTGTCATCAGACATGACACAAGATTGTTTTATAATCGCTCCACAAACGATTGCTTTTGCAAGGCAGATCATTAAAATGCCTTCTTTGCCGTTTCAGGACGCTCTTGATTATGACTACCACCACCACGGAACTGCCCCAAACGGAGACGCCAACTGCTGCGCCCCGTAACAGTGAATTGATTTATCGTCTGGAAGACAGACCACCGTTAGCGCAAACGTTGTTTGCCGCCAGCCAGCATCTTCTGGCTATGTTTGTGGCGGTGATTACCCCAGCCCTGCTGATCTGCCAGGCACTCGGTTTGCCCGCGCAGGATACCCAGCACATCATCAGCATGTCGCTGTTTGCTTCCGGCCTGGCGTCCATTCTGCAAATTAAAACCTGGGGTCCGGTAGGATCGGGGTTACTTTCTATTCAGGGCACCAGTTTTAACTTTGTTACCCCGTTAATCATGGGTGGTCTGGCGCTGAAAAATGGCGGTGCCGATGTGCCCACCATGATGGCCGCACTGTTCGGCACTCTGATGGTGGCGTCTTTCACTGAAATCATCCTTTCCCGCTTCCTGCATCTGGCGCGCCGCATCATTACGCCACTGGTCTCCGGCGTGGTCGTGATGATTATCGGCCTGTCGCTGATTCAGGTGGGATTAACATCGATCGGCGGCGGCTTTGCGGCCATGAACGATCACACCTTCGGTGCCCCCAAAAATCTGGCGCTGGCCGCTATCGTCCTGCTGGTTATCATCCTGCTGAACCGCCAGCGCAACCCCTACCTGCGCGTCGCCTCTCTGGTGATTGCCATGGCGGTCGGGTATTTTGCCGCTTGGGCGATGGGCATGCTGCCGCAAGACACGTCGGCCACGCACACCTCAGCGATCATGATCCCGACACCGCTCTATTACGGCCTCGGTTTTGACTGGAACCTGCTTATTCCGCTGATGCTGGTGTTTATGGTGACCTCATTGGAAACCATCGGTGATATCACCGCCACCTCCGACGTTTCCGAGCAGCCAGTTAGCGGCCCGCTTTACATGAAGCGCCTGAAAGGCGGCGTGTTGGCTAACGGCATGAACTCCTGCCTGTCCGCCATTTTCAACACCTTCCCTAACTCCTGCTTCTGCCAGAACAACGGCGTTATTCAGCTTACCGGCGTTGCCAGCCGCTACGTGGGTTTTGTGGTCGCACTGATGCTGATCGTGTTGGGCCTGTTCCCGGCGGTAAGCGGCTTTGTGCAGCACATTCCTGAACCGGTACTGGGCGGCGCGACCATCGTGATGTTCGGCACCATTGCAGCCTCTGGCGTGCGTATTGTCTCGCGCGAGCCGCTTAACCGCCGCGCCATCATGATCATTGCACTGTCGCTGGCTGTCGGATTGGGCGTATCACAGCAGCCGTTGATTCTGCAATTCGCACCGGATTGGCTGAAAACCCTGCTTTCCTCCGGCATTGCCGCTGGGGGTATTACCGCGATTGTTCTTAATCTTGTCTTCCCGCACGAAGAAAAATAAAACCAGGCAGAGGCAATAGCGTCCAACTTGGGTATGATAAAACGGCCAGTGTGGAAACACTGGCCGTTTTTTATTGTCTGTAACCACGGTTAAGTATTGAGACGCAGGAAGAATTGCGGCATAACACAAGTACTCACGATGACAAGGCATGGACTGATACGATGAAATTTCTCGGGAAACTACTGCTCACCTTGCTGTTGCTAGCCCTGTTGGCACTGGTCATCGTTTACGTTGTGTTGCAAACCCACTGTGCCGCAAACCGCGTCACTTCCTGGGTAAATGACAATACCGACTACCAGTTAACGCTGGGAAAAATCGAGCATAACTGGTCAGAAGCCGACCATATCGTGTTCAGCGATGTCACCTTTGGTGTCAAAGAGCAGCCGTTGACCCTGGCGGCACGTAAAATATCCTTTGGTTTAAGCGCACGCCAACTGACAGAACCGAGCCACTTTGCCAGCCTGGAACTGGAAGGCGGTACCTTAAATCTGCTGCCTGGCAACAGCATTGCCGTTCCGTTCATGGCCGATGTGCTGCAATTGCGCACCATGGCGCTGCAATCACAAGACGGTGATTGGTCGCTGAACGGGCAGCAAATTAACGGTGGCATCACCCCCTGGCAGCCAGAGCAAGGGCATCTGCTCGGCACGCAGGGTAATTTTCAACTCAGCGCTCGCTCGCTGCGCCTCAATGACGTTCCTGCCAGCCAGGTGCTGATTCAGGGTGAAATCAACAACAACCAGCTCACGTTAACCAATTTTGGTGCAGACGTTGCGGGCGGTCAGTTAACCGGTAATGCCCGACGTGCAGAAGATGGCAGTTGGCAGGTGGATAACCTGCGCCTGAGCAATGTGCGTTTACAAACCACAAAATCGCTGGAAGATTTCTGGCAGCCGGTGGCCGAACTGCCTTCGGTAGCGGTTTCCCGCTTCGATATGGTGGATGCCCGTATTGAAGGGCCCGGCTGGGCGTTTAGCGATCTCGACGTCACGTTGCAAAATATCACCTCCCGCCAGCACAGTTGGGAAAGCGACGACGGCACGCTGTCGTTTAATGCCAGCGACATCGTCAACGGAAGCATGCACCTGATTGACCCTATTGTTAACCTTGCAGTTTCGCCGCAAGGGGTGGCTATCAAACAGTTTACTACCCGCTGGGAAGGCGGTTTGATGCGCACCGATGGCATGTGGACGCGCAATAACCACCGTCTGACCTTGAATGAAGTCGTGGTCGCAGGGATGGAGTATACCCTGCCCATGGACTGGCGTGAGCGCTGGCAGAAGACATTACCGGACTGGCTGAGCGATGTTGAGGTGAAGAAGTTCCGCGCTAACCGCAACCTGCTCATCGACATCAACCCGGATTTCCCGTTCCAGCTCACCGCGCTGGATGGCTACGGCAATAATCTGTTGCTGGCGCGTCAGCACCAGTGGGGCGTTTGGCAGGGCACACTGAACCTGAACGCCAGCGATGCCACCTTCAACAAACTCGATGTGCGCCGCCCTTCTCTCGCGCTAAACGCCGGCGATGCGCAAATAGCCATTACCGAACTGAGTGCATTTACGCAACGTGGTCTGCTCGAGGCGCAGGCCACTATTGAGCAGCAGCCAGGCAGGGCGTTCACGCTGTCATTAAACGGGCGTTCAGTGCCGATGGATACCCTGACACACTGGGGCTGGCAAGCGTCTGAGACCCTTCCCAGCGCCGACAGCAATCTGCAACTGCGTTTAACGGGAAATCTGGCCGCCAACACGCCGCTTAAACCGACGCTGAACGGCCTGTTACAGGGGACCACCAGCGATGGCACCGGCGTAAGGCAGCAGATTCAACACGGTGAAGTGAGCAGCGCGCACTAATGACCGTACCGCTACCCCGCTTCCGAGCCGCCTTGTTCCAAGGGATCGGCAGGCTGCGCGGGTAGCACGATATACACCCCTTCAAACACCGCACCGGCCTTATCATCGCCAAACAGCTCAACGTTCAGTTGCACGCGCGCTTTAAGCCCGCGTGCCAGACGCGTGAGATTGCCGCTCAGCGAGCCTAGATCGGCTACCGCGCTGGGGCGGCCGGTAATCGGCGAGCTGTAACGAATATGCGCATCGGCCAGAATGATGGTGCCCCCCAGATGCCGTTCACGCAGCAATAACCAAATCAGCCCCCATCCAGTCAGCGTCGCCAATGAAAACAGGCTACCAGCAAACAGCGTATGGTGCGGATTCTGGTTACCCGTTTCCGGCATGGTGGTGATAAATTTTTGCCCAGTGTATTGGTTGATTCGCACGCCCATTTTTTCACTGAGCGGGATATGGTCATACCAGGCTTGCTGCAACTGTGCGCACCAATCAGGGCGATGCAGGATATCATCCAGTGAAGCAATGGGTTTGGTCATCAGATAATGACGCACGGGGGTGGTTTGCGGTGCGCTGATCTCCCCTTGCAGGGAAAAACCCAGCTTGGTAAAGAACGCCACGGCATCTTCCCGCGCGCTGCATACCACGCGCTTGACGCCTTCCTGACGCGCGACGGACTCCAGCGTCATCGCTACCAGCGTGCCCAGCCCTTTGCACCGCACGCTGGGATGCACCGCCATAAAGCGAATGGCAGCTTCGTTATCGGCATTAATGGAGAGGCGTCCAATAGCCACCAACCGCCCTTGCTCATCCACCACGGTCTGATGGTGCGCCAGCGCGTCATAAGCATCCCGCTCCGACCCTAATGGCTGGTGCAATGGTTGACGCAGCATCTCCCAGCGGAATTGGTAGTAGGCGTCCATCTCTTCAGCGGTTTCAGGCACTCTCAGGTGATACATTGCCTCCTTCCGATTGGCGGTGTTGCACATCGGTGACAACGGGCGCGCTGACGCGCACGGCATCGTCACACCTGAAGCCAGAACGTGACTGGCCCGTCGTTAACCAAGTCAACCTGCATATCTGCCGCAAAGCGGCCGGTTTGCGTGTGGGTGCCGCGTTCACGGCACTGGGCGGCAAAATACTGATACAGCCTGTCCGCCTCGACAGGTTCTGCGCCGCGGGAAAAGCTGGGTCGCATACCTTTTTGCGTATCCGCCGCTAGCGTGAACTGCGATATCACCAACACGCTGCCCCCGGTTTGCTGCACGTTAAGGTTCATCTTGCCCTGCTCATCGCTGAAAATGCGATAGCCGAGCACGCGCTCACACAGGCGCGCCGCCTTACGTTCATCATCCCCTTGCTCGACGCCTAACAGCACCAGCAATCCGCCTGCAATCTCCCCCACAATGGCATTGTCCACCGCCACACTGGCGCGGGTAACACGCTGAATTAACGCAATCATAAATGACAACCACTCCTGAACCGCTGTTCTTTTAATCGATTTATTATCAACAATGCCAACCGTTTTTATCACAGCTTACCCGCGTTAGCGACGGTATTATGTGCAGGGGAAATGGGATGTTCGGCAAAAAACTGTGGCACCGTATCGCGATCGGTCACCAAAATGCTGTGGATCCCCAACGCTTGCGCAGCGGCAATATTCTGCTCGTTATCATCGAAGAAGATCGTTTGCGCTGGGGTTGCCTGCTCTTGCGTCAGCACATACTGATAAATTCTCGCCTCCGGTTTACGCATCCCGATATCCTGTGACAGATAGAGACAATCGGCGGCCTCGGCCACTTCTGGAAACAGGGCGGGCCAATGCGCACAGTGCAGGCGATTGGTGTTAGACAAAATAACAGCGCGATGTCCTTGCTGGCGCAGTTGCTGCATCATATCCAATACCTCAGGACGCAGCGCAACAAAAATGGCCTGCCAGCCCGCCGTAAACTGCTCGTAGCTCAGCAGCATGCCCATTTCCTGACTCAGTCGGGCACCAAATTCTTCATCACTGATCTCACCGCGCTCATGCAGTTCAAAGGCTTCATCCATGGTAAAGCGCTCTTTCAGCGTGGCGAGTGGCACACCGCTCAGCTTACTCCACACGCCCAACACACGGTTGAAATCGATATCAATGACAACGTTACCCAAATCAAAGATATAAAGCATTTCGCACTCCAGACGTCATGGTTGTTTTTTCACTGTAGCGGGAAACATGGCGGCTGAACAGGGAGGAACATAACTAAAACGTATACGAAATACTCACGGCGGGCAGGCGGGATTGGAAAAAGGCAGGGCGCCTGAAAGCGCCCTGGAACGGTTTTGTAAAGAGCGGCGGATTAGCCCTCTTTCGGCACGCGGTTGGCGCGACGGCGATCGTTTTCGGTCAGGTGACGTTTACGCAGACGAATAGACTGCGGAGTCACTTCAACCAATTCATCGTCATCGATAAATTCCAACGCTTGCTCCAGCGACATTTTCACCGCTGGCACCAGCACGGTGGCTTCATCAGTACCGGAAGCACGCATGTTGGTCAGTTTTTTACCCGTCAGGCAGTTAACCGTCAGATCATTGGAGCGGGTATGAATACCGATGATCTGGCCTTCATACACTTCTGCACCGTGACCCAGGAACAATTTGCCGCGTTCCTGCAAGCTGAACAGCGCATAGGCTACCGCTTTACCCTGACCGTTAGAGATCAGCACGCCGTTCTGACGCTGGCCGATATCGCCCGGACGCACATCGTCATAGTGGCTAAAGGTGGAGTACAGCAAGCCAGTACCGGAGGTCATGGTCATAAAGTCGGTACGGAAGCCAATCAAACCACGGCTTGGAATGATGTAATCCAGACGTACACGGCCTTCACCATCCGGGTTCATGTCACGCATTTCGCCTTTACGCAGGCCCAGCGCTTCCATAACGGAACCCTGATGCTGATCTTCAATATCAACGGTAACTTGTTCGAACGGTTCCTGACGGCGACCGTCGATGTCACGGAAGATAACTTTCGGGCGAGAAACCGCCAGTTCGAAACCTTCACGACGCATGTTTTCGATCAGCACCGACAGGTGCAGTTCGCCACGACCAGACACACGGAAGGTATCCGGGTCTTCGGTTTCTTCTACGCGCAGCGCAACGTTGTGTACCAGCTCTTTCTTCAGACGATCCAGAATCTGACGAGAGGTCACGAACTTGCCTTCTTTACCGCAGAACGGCGAGGTGTTAACCCCGAAAGACATGGTAACGGTCGGCTCATCCACCGACAGCGGCGGCAGAGCTTCAACAACGTTAGCGGTATCACAGATGGTGTCGGAGATATTCAGTTCACCCAGACCGGTGATAGCGATGATATCGCCCGCTTCTGCGACGCTAGATTCGATACGTTGCAAACCCAAATGGCCCAACACCTGACCCACTTTACCGTTACGGCGTTTACCTTCCGCATCGATAATCGTCACTTGCTGGTTCGGTTTAACGCGACCGCGTTTGATACGGCCGATACCGATAACACCCACATAGCTGTTGTAGTCCAGCTGGGAGATTTGCATTTGCAGCGGACCGTCCAGATCGACGTTCGGCGCTTCAACGTGTTTGACGATCGCTTCGAACAGCGGCGTCATGTCTTCCGCCATCTCTTCGTGATCCAAACCGGCGATACCCATCAACGCAGACGCGTAAACGATAGGGAAATCCAGTTGCTCGTCGGTAGCACCCAGGTTGACGAACAGATCGAACACCTGATCGACGACCCAGTCAGGGCGCGCGCCCGGACGGTCAACTTTGTTGATGACCACGATCGGTTTCAGGCCATAGGCAAAAGCTTTTTGGGTAACGAAACGGGTCTGGGGCATCGGGCCGTCCATTGCGTCTACCAGCAGCAGCACTGAATCGACCATGGACATTACACGCTCCACTTCACCACCGAAATCGGCGTGTCCTGGGGTGTCAACGATATTGATACGGTAATCTCTCCAGTTAATGGCGGTGTTTTTCGCCAGAATGGTGATACCGCGTTCTTTTTCCAGATCGTTGGAGTCCATAACGCGCTCAGTGGCGTCATTTCGTTCACCCAATGTTCCAGATTGTTGTAGCAGCTTGTCAACCAGGGTAGTTTTCCCATGGTCAACGTGCGCAATAATAGCAATGTTACGCAAATTCTCGATCACAGCTTTGCCTCAGGCATTTAGAAATAGCGCGCTATTGTACACGGATTAAGCGAGGGACCAAACAAGATCACACTCCTAAGCGATAAACAACCCAGGGGTGCTTGCTTTGTGATCCCTTTCACGGTGCAACGACGCAGAGAAAGTAAACAAACGCACACAAACAGTGCACTATTTTGGTGATTATGAACCATAATAGTGCAACGAACGCTAATGGTGCAGGCACTGCCTTCAATGAAAGCCTGAAAACAACGCCTCCCAACCCCATGCGTAGAGTTGGCATGATTTTAGCTTAAACCCTATTACGGTAACAAACATCATTCCATAACGATATTCGTTCCACGACGATAAATGACAAATCGGGAGATCCAAATATGTCCGCAGAACATGTTTTGACGATGCTGAATGAGCACGAAGTAAAATTCATCGACTTACGATTTACCGATACCAAGGGTAAAGAGCAGCACGTCACCATTCCAGCTCACCAGGTTAGCGCTGACTTCTTCGAAGAAGGCAAAATGTTCGACGGCTCCTCCATTGGTGGCTGGAAAGGTATCAACAAATCCGACATGGTGCTGATGCCTGACGCAAGCACCGCTGTACTGGACCCGTTCTATGAAGACACGACGCTGATCATTCGTTGTGACATTCTGGAACCGAACACCATGCAAGGTTACGATCGCGACCCGCGTTCCATCGCGAAACGCGCTGAAGAGTACCTGCGTTCCACCAGTATCGCGGATACCGTTCTGTTTGGGCCAGAACCTGAATTCTTCCTGTTTGACGACATTCGTTTCGGCAGCAGCATCTCCGGCTCTCACGTTGCTATCGATGACATCGAAGGTGCCTGGAACTCCAGCACCAAATACGAAGGCGGCAACAAAGGCCACCGTCCAGCAGTGAAAGGCGGTTACTTCCCAGTTCCGCCGGTTGACTCCGCACAAGACATCCGCTCTCAGATGTGCCAGGTAATGGAACAAATGGGTCTGGTTGTTGAAGCTCACCACCACGAAGTGGCAACGGCTGGTCAGAACGAAGTGGCAACCCGCTTCAACACCATGACCAAAAAAGCGGACGAAATTCAGATCTACAAATACGTTGTTCACAACGTAGCGCACGCTTATGGCAAAACGGCCACCTTTATGCCGAAACCGATGTTCGGTGACAACGGCTCTGGCATGCACTGCCATATGTCCCTGTCCAAAGGCGGTACCAACAAATTCTCCGGCGACAAATACGCTGGCCTGTCTGAAGAAGCGCTGTTCTACATCGGCGGTGTCATCAAACATGCTAAAGCGATCAACGCCCTGTCCAACCCGACCACCAACTCTTACAAGCGTCTGGTCCCGGGTTATGAAGCTCCGGTAATGCTGGCGTACTCCGCACGTAACCGTTCTGCTTCTATCCGTATCCCGTTCGTCTCCAGCCCGAAAGCAGCACGTATCGAAGTGCGCTTCCCGGACCCGGCGGCTAACCCGTATCTGTGCTTCGTCGCACTGCTGATGGCTGGCCTGGATGGTATCAAGAACAAGATCCACCCTGGCGATGCCATGGACAAAAACCTGTACGATCTGCCGCCGGAAAAAGCGAATGAAATCCCGCAGGTTGCAGGCTCTCTGGAAGAAGCACTGAACGCGCTGGACGCTGACCGTGCATTCCTGACGGCGGGCGGCGTGTTCACTGACGACGCTATCGATGCTTACATCGGTCTGCGCCGTGAAGAGAACGATCGCGTTCGCATGACGCCGCACCCGGTTGAGTTCGAACTGTACTACAGCGTTTAATCAACGACTGCGTACCTATGATTTACCTCGGCGTGGTGGGCGTGCTGAACCCTGCCATGACCGAGCATCAACAGAATTATAAGAAGTTTGTTTTTGTTGCCGTGGAAACTTTTCAGCCCATCTTCGGATGGGCTTTTTTCACCATCGGCCTTATTTCTTTATCATCAATATTAGCCGTTGCGACGTAACATCCATCATCTACACTACAATGCACCGCGAGGGTGCAGGAGTCTGCGTTATGGCAACAGGCACGCTGCCCGATGCTGGGCAGATCCTCAATTCTTTGATCAATAGTATTTTATTGCTGGATAACGACCTGGCAATCCACTATTCCAATCCGGCTGCCCAGCAGTTGCTGGCGCAAAGTTCGCGCAAATTGGCGGGAACACCGTTGCCGGATCTGCCCAGCTATTTCTCGCTAAATATTGAGCTGATGCGCGAAAGTCTCAACGCGGGTCAAGGATTTACGGATAACGAAGTGACTATCGTTGTCGATGGCAGAGCACACATCATGTCGCTCACCGCACAACGCATTCAACACAGTTTTATCCTGTTGGAGATGGCGCCGATGGACAACCAGCGCCGCCTCAGCCAGGAACAATTACAGCATTCCCAGCAGCAGGCAGCGCGTGATTTGGTGCGCGGTCTGGCGCATGAAATCAAGAATCCGCTCGGCGGATTGCGTGGCGCGGCACAGTTGCTGGCCAAAGCGCTGCCCGACCCCGCGCTGACGGAATACACCAAAGTGATCATTGAGCAGGCCGATCCGCCTGCGCAATCTGGTAGACAGGCTATTAGGGCCGCAGCAACCGGGTTTACACGTAACACAAAGTATTCATCAGGTCGTTGAGCGCGTCTGCAAGTTGGTCTCGTTAGAAAAACCTGACAACGTGACGCTGGTGAAAGATTACGATTCCAGCCTGCCAGAGCTGACCCATGACCCAGACCAGATTGAACAAGTGCTGCTGAACATTACCCGCAATGCGCTCCAGGCGCTGGGTAAAGAAGGCGGCACCATTACGCTGCGCACGCTCACCGCTTTTCAACTCACGCTGCACGGCGTGCGCTATCGCTTGGCAGCGCGTATTGATATCGAAGACGATGGCCCTGGCGTCCCTGCTCAGCTGCAAGACACGCTGTTTTACCCGATGGTAAGCGGTCGCGAAGGGGGCACCGGGCTGGGATTATCGATCGCGCGCAGCCTGATCGATCAGCATTCGGGAAAAATTGAATTTAACAGTTGGCCAGGTCATACAGAATTCTCGGTTTACCTGCCCATTCGCCAGTGAGGTTCACGATGCAACGAGGGATATTCTGGATTGTCGATGACGATAGCTCCATCCGTTGGGTGCTGGAGCGCGCGCTCACTGGGGCGAGGTTGACCTGTGCCACCTTTGATAACGGAAATCAGGCGCTGCATGCGCTGGCAACCCAAACGCCGGATGTGCTGCTGTCCGATATTCGCATGCCAGGCATGGACGGTCTGGCGCTGCTGCAACAGATCAAACAGCGTCATCCGATGCTGCCAGTGATTATTATGACCGCGCATTCCGATCTGGATGCTGCGGTAAGCGCTTACCAACAGGGTGCATTTGATTACCTGCCAAAACCGTTTGATATCGACGAAGCCGTCGCTCTGGTTGAGAGCGCGATCAGTCACTATCTGGAACAGCAGCAGCCGGTCCGCGCGCAACCGCTCAATGGCCCCACCACCGATATCATTGGTGAAGCGCCGGCCATGCAGGATGTGTTTCGCATTATTGGCCGACTCTCCCGTTCATCCATCAGCGTGCTGATCAACGTGGAATCGGGAACTGGTAAAGAACTGGTGGCACATGCGCTGCATCGCCATAGTCCGCGCGCCAAAGCACCGTTTATCGCCTTGAATATGGCAGCCATCCCCAAGGATCTGATCGAATCAGAGCTGTTTGGTCACGAAAAAGGGGCGTTTACCGGCGCGAATCAGATTCGTCAGGGACGCTTTGAACAGGCTGATGGCGGTACCCTGTTTCTGGATGAAATCGGCGATATGCCGCTGGATGTGCAAACACGGCTGTTACGCGTATCGGCTGACGGGCAGTTCTACCGCGTCGGTGGCTACGCTGCGGTGAAAGTGGATGTGCGTATCATCGCTGCGACCCACCAAAATCTGGAACTGCGCGTTCAGGAAGGCAAATTTCGCGAAGACCTGTTTCACCGCCTCAATGTGATTCGCGTCCATCTGCCTCCACTGCGTGAACGGCGTGAAGATATTCCGCGGCTGGCACGCTACTTCTTGCAGGCAACCGCCAAAGAGCTGGGCGTAGAACCGAAAAATCTGCACCCGGAAACGGAAACGGCGTTAACGCGTCTGCCCTGGCAGGGCAACGTGCGTCAGTTGGAAAACACCTGCCGCTGGCTGACCGTTATGGCCGCCGGACAAGAGGTGTTGATTCAGGATCTGCCGCCAGAGCTGTTTGAAACCACGGCCCCCGACGCCACGGTGCACATGCTGCCGGACAGTTGGGCAACCCTGCTGGCGCAATGGGCCGATCGGGCGCTGCGTTCCGGTCATCAAAACCTGCTCTCCGAAGCGCAACCGGAGATGGAAAGAACGCTGCTCACCACCGCGTTACGCCATACGCAGGGTCATAAGCAAGAGGCGGCCCGCCTGTTGGGATGGGGACGTAACACCCTGACGCGCAAGCTCAAAGAGCTGGGCATGGAATAACCGCAACAAGCATTACTGACGGCCATCAGCGGCATGATGGCCGTGCACCTGCTACCGTTTCCTACTCAATCCCCCATTCTGTCATTCCCGCACAGATGTTGAGGAATCTCCACAAATTTAGGCCAAGTCTTTTTGTTGGTACAGTGAATGTTTCGTGCGCGTTAACTCACGCGGTTATTTGCATCGCACATCGCACGCGCCCGACACGGGGCGCTCAATCGCCCTCGCCCCGTGGCCCCTGGCTTTTCGCGGGAAATAACGCCGCTTACGCGGTGCCTTCGGAGCCCGAGCCCACTGACGGGCCGCCAGCGACGCGTTCCCGACGCGGCGCTGACTTTCGCGGCATCCTGCCGCTCACCCTGTGGTCTCGTTCCCCTCAGCGTTATTTTTTACGCGTTATAAAATCAAAAAAAGTCAAAGAATTAAAATCATGCCGCTTTACGTTATTTTTCTGAGGATTCCCCAGCCCTGAGGAGAGAGTCTCCCACTGATAGCGCGCATTTCACCAGAAGGGTGTCCCCAGCCAACACCGAGAACGATGACAAGCGTGACGCTTACGCTCCGTTTACCGTGCCCTCACAGGTATCGCCAGGAATTACAAGCCAGCGCACAAAATTGTCGATATTTTGTTCTTTACATAAAACCAGCCGGCAGATGATCGTGTCGCTGATTCAGGAGAACGTACCATGCTAGATTCACTTATTTCTGCGGCGACACACGGCGCGGAGCTTGGCGCAGCGGCGAGTCACTCACCGCAAACCGCCATTGCTGCGATTCTGTGCGCTGCATTGATCAATTTCTTTATTTAGGCCTGACCGACACGCCATCGGGCTGATGTCCTATATCACAATAACATCCCCCATCATCTCGATGATGACGTTGTTTGAATATAAAACGTTTTAACCTGAAAACGCCCCGCTATCGTCGGGGCGTTTTTTTTGCCTTGGCTCAATGTTCCCCACCGGGGCGTGGTGCTGGATAGTCTTTATCCAGTTGAATCGGTTGCGCGTACTCACTGTTCCACAACTGGGCGTACAACGCATCAATGCGCGCGGCCATCGCTGGGCTTTGCATTACAATCTCCAGATTGCGCGAGTTATCAAGATAACCACCGCTCCAGTTACTGGTGCCCACCCAGGATTTTTGTTGATCAATGGTCATGACCTTGCTGTGAATCACGCGGGCAAAGGGAATGAACCCACTGCTTGCCTCAGGCAATGTCACGATTTTCACCTCGACGTTCGGCAACACCGCCAAACTTTTGAGATAAGCAATGTTCGGCTTTTTGCTGCTCCAGTTCGCCACCATTAACTCCACATTCACCCCGCGTGCCGCCGCGCTGCGTAACGCGTTATCCATCACCGCATAATAGGAGCGAGTGCGATTCGGGCCGTATGAGAGCGGCGCGTAGTCCATCACCTGAATACGCACGCGGGTTTTCGCTTGCGCCAGTAAGCGTGGCAATTCCGTTTCAGAATCCAGCACGCCCGATGGGTTGAACGCTTTGGGGCTGGCAACCAGATAGTTATCTGGGCGCGAATCATCCTGCACAGCCGTCTGCATAACAGGCTTGACAGCGATACCTTGCGCCAGTGCTTGCTGCGCCTGCCAGTCCTGTTCAAACACTGCATTGAGCTGTTTAACCACGCAGGGGTCGTCGATAAGCAACCCGGTTTCGTGAATATGCTCAAGCGAACGCCAGTCAAAATTTTGGCTGCCAACGTAGGCACGTTTGCCATCCACCAGCAGGTATTTCGCATGCAGAATCCCGCCGGTCAGCTTACCGTAAGGAACGACCCGCAGTTCCAGATTGGGAATCGCCTTCAACTGCGCCAGCGTTTCCGGCGTTGACAGTGCAATGCCCTTCTCTTCTAACAAAAAACGAATACGTACACCGCGCTCTCCCGCGCTGCGCAGATGTTGCAACACGTTATCAAGCCGCGAGCCGCGCTGATTGGCAACGTAGAATTCCCCCAACGACAGGCTATGTTGCGCTTCATCAAACAGCGCACTCCAAACAGCATCCGGCGCACGCAGATCCAGGGCCTGTAACGTGGTTTCTACTGGCGCGGTATACACCAACTCATAACCGGGAATGGGCTTTGTTGAATAAATAGAAAGTTTGGGTAATCATCGGAACAGATCACCATAGTTGTTTCAAAATCAGGTCTCCATGGCAAAACAAAATTTTAAAATCACTAACTGGCCCTCATATAACAAGGCCC
>NZ_JBPETA010000077.1:0-14353 GCF_051710365.1 Symbiopectobacterium sp.
ATACTCAGTTCATCGCACAGTGCAGCGACGAGACCTAAGTGATCAAGGTTACGGATGGTAACGTGGGGAGTACTCATGCTGATTGGTCTGCAAAAAGCAGTAATAAATTCAGAACCTCAGAATACCGTCAAGTCCCGAAAAAAGAAAAATCAGGTGCGGAATGACGGTTATATGTTAACAAAACCGCCATTTGCTAAACAATAGACGTAAAAAAACCGGGTTACCCCGGTTTTTTTAACCCACCGCTGATGATTACTCAGCAGCAGCGGTTTCTTCTGCTTGTGCAACTGAACGATCAACCAGCTCGATGTAAGCCATCGGCGCGTTGTCGCCTGCACGGAAGCCACACTTCAGAATGCGAGTGTAACCACCGGCACGGCTCGCGAAACGCGGGCCCAGTTCATTAAACAGTTTTGCCACGATCTCGTTATCACGAGTACGGGCGAATGCCAGACGACGATTAGCAACGCTGTCGGTCTTGGCAAGAGTAATCAGCGGTTCAACAACACGGCGCAGCTCTTTTGCTTTTGGCAGGGTCGTCTTGATGATCTCATGACGAACCAAAGAACCAGCCATGTTACGGAACATAGCCTGACGATGGCTGCTGTTACGGTTCAGTTGACGACCACTCTTACGATGGCGCATGACCTTATCCTTCTCAGTAAAACCTTAACCTGTGACCGGGTTATTCATCAGCAATGCTTGCCGGCGGCCAGTTTTCCAGGCGCATGCCCAGAGAAAGACCACGTGAGGCGAGCACATCTTTAATCTCGGTAAGAGATTTTTTACCCAGGTTAGGCGTTTTCAGCAATTCAACCTCGGTACGCTGTACCAGATCACCGATGTAGTGGATAGCTTCTGCCTTGAGGCAGTTAGCAGAGCGGACAGTCAATTCCAGATCGTCAACAGGGCGCAGCAGGATCGGATCGAATTCTGGTTTCTCTTCTTTCACTTCAGGCTGACGTACATCACGTAAATCAACAAAAGCTTCCAGTTGTTCAGCCAGAATGGTTGCCGCACGGCGGATCGCCTCTTCAGGATCGATCGTGCCATTGGTTTCCATTTCGATGACCAGCCTGTCCAGGTCGGTACGTTGTTCAACACGAGCTGCTTCAACATTGTAGGCAATACGCTCTACCGGGCTGTAGCAAGCATCGACCAACAAACAGCCAATCGGGCGCTCATCTTCTTCCGTATGAATACGGGCAGAAGCCGGCACATAACCACGACCACGTTGAACTTTGATACGCATGCTGATAGCTGCGTTTTCATCGGTCAGATGGCAGATCACGTGCTGCGGCTTGACGATTTCGACATCACCATCATGGGTGATGTCTGCTGCAGTCACAGGGCCAATGCCAGATTTATTCAGGGAAAGGATAACTTCATCTTTACCTTGAACTTTCACCGCCAGCCCTTTCAGGTTGAGCAGGATTTCCAGGATATCTTCCTGTACGCCTTCTTTGGTGCTGTACTCGTGCAGTACACCATCAATCTCAACCTCGGTCACCGCGCAACCTGGCATGGATGAAAGCAGAATACGGCGCAGTGCGTTGCCAAGCGTATGGCCGAAACCACGCTCTAACGGCTCAAGGGTCACCTTGGCGTGCGTCGAACTTACTTGCTCGATATCGACCAGGCGCGGTTTTAGAAACTCTGTCACAGAACCCTGCATTGTGTCCTCTCTTTGGTACTAAGCTTTACTTGGAGTAAAGCTCGACGATCAGGTGTTCATTAATGTCCGCAGACAGATCGGTACGTTCAGGAATACGTTTGAACACACCTTCCATCTTGGCAGCATCAACTTCCAGCCAAGTCGGCTTTTCACGCTGTTCAGCCAGCTCCAATGCTGCTTTCACGCGAGATTGCTTTTTAGCTTTCTCACGGATGCTGACGACATCATTCGGTGATACCTGATAAGAAGCGATGCTGACAACGCGACCGTTTACCATAACAGCTTTGTGGCTTACCAACTGACGCGCTTCCGCACGAGTGGCGCCGAAGCCCATACGATAAACCACGTTATCCAGACGTCCTTCCAGCAGTTGCAGCAGGTTTGCACCTGTGTTGCCTTTCAGACGAGCAGCTTCTTTATAGTAGTTACGGAATTGACGCTCCAGAACACCGTAGATACGGCGAACTTTTTGTTTCTCACGCAACTGCACGCCATAATCAGACAGACGCGGTTTACGCGCACCGTGCTGACCAGGGCCTTGTTCGATCTTACACTTGGAATCGATCGCGCGAACACCGGATTTAAGGAACAGGTCGGTGCCTTCACGACGGCTCAGCTTGAGCTTAGGACCCAAATATCTAGCCATTTTCTTTCTCCAACTATCCTAAAAGCGGCGTTATACGCGACGCTTTTTCGGCGGACGACAACCGTTATGGGGGATCGGAGTCACATCAGTAATATTAATGATGCGGAAACCAGCCGCGTTCAGAGCGCGGATAGTAGACTCACGGCCCGGACCAGGTCCTTTAACCATAACTTCCAAGTTCTTGATACCGTATTCTTTCACGGCTTCAGCGCAACGTTCAGCAGCTACCTGAGCGGCGAACGGCGTAGATTTACGAGAACCACGGAAACCGGAACCACCGGCTGTTGCCCAACCCAGCGCGTTACCCTGACGATCGGTAATGGTCACGATGGTGTTGTTAAAAGAAGCATGGATATGAGCCACACCGTCAGAAACTTGTTTTCTTACACGCTTACGTGCACGAATAGGTGCTTTTGCCATTATTCAATCACCCCGATTATTTCTTGATCGGTTTGCGCGGACCCTTACGGGTACGGGCGTTGGTCTTAGTACGCTGACCGCGCACTGGCAGACCACGACGATGACGCAAACCGCGATAGCAACCAAGGTCCATCAGGCGCTTGATGCTCATGCTGATTTCACGGCGCAGATCACCTTCGACAACGAATTTGGCAACTTCTACACGCAGCGTTTCGATTTGCTCTTCAGACAGCTCACTGATCTTAACATCTTCGGCAATACCCGCAGCAGCACAAATGGCCTTGGAACGAGTCTTACCGACGCCATAGATCGAGGTTAACGCGATCATGGCATGTTTCTGATCAGGAATGTTAATGCCTGCTATACGGGCCATTATGCACTCCTATTATTCAATATGTACGCTCCATGCTGAAAAGCCCGTTTTCAGGATACTCAAATGGAAACGCACAGACATACAAAAGATTGGCTGGCTAATCTAGCCAGCTCAATCCAACTTTGCAAGAAAAATATGCGAGATAATCAGCCTTGGCGCTGTTTATGCTTCGGCTCGGCGCTGCAAATCACACGAACGACACCGTTACGCTTAACGATTTTGCAGTTACGACATAATTTCTTGACGGAAGCACGAACTTTCATTTTTACTCTCCGTAACTTCTCAAGCAATCCAATTAGCGGTTATAGCCTTTCAGATTTGCTTTCTTCAATGCAGACTCATACTGACTCGACATCATCAGAGTTTGCACTTGAGCCATAAAGTCCATGATGACCACGACGACGATCAACAGGGATGTACCCCCAAAATAGAAGGGGACCTTCATCGCATCACGCATGAACTCCGGGATCAGGCAGATAAAGGTAATGTACATTGCGCCGACCAGAGTCAGGCGGGTCATCACCTTATCGATGTATTTCGCCGTTTGCTCTCCCGGACGAATTCCTGGCACGAATGCACCGGACTTCTTCAGATTATCTGCTGTTTCGCGCGGGTTGAAAACCAACGCCGTGTAGAAGAAACAGAAGAAGATGATTGCAGTCGCATAGAGTAGCACATAAAGCGGTTGTCCGGGCTGCAAATACATAGAAATAGTTGTCAGCCAGTTCCAACCGGTACCGCCCCCAAACCACGATGCAATCGTCGCAGGGAACAGGATGATGCTGGAGGCGAAAATTGCTGGGATAACCCCTGCCATGTTCACTTTCAGCGGTAAGTGCGTACTCTGTGCTGCATAAACCCGACGACCTTGCTGACGCTTTGCGTAGTTAACGACGATACGACGCTGGCCACGCTCAATGAAAACAACGAGGAAGGTTACTGCAAACACTAAAACTGCAACCAACAGCAGCACGAGGAAGTGCAGGTCGCCTTGCCGAGCTTGCTCGATAGTGTGGGAAATTGCCGGCGGTAAGCCCGCAACGATACCCGCAAAGATCAAGATAGAGATACCGTTACCGATACCGCGCTCAGTAATCTGTTCGCCCAGCCACATCAGGAACATGGTCCCGGTCACCAGACTTACAACAGCCGTAAAGTAAAATGCAAAGCCCGGATTAATCACCAGGCCCTGCATTCCTGGCATATTCGGCAAACCGGTAGCAATACCGATTGACTGGAATATGGCCAGTACCAACGTACCGTAACGGGTGTACTGGCTAATCTTGCGACGGCCAGCCTCACCTTCTTTCTTGATTTCCGACAACGTGGGGTGAACCACCGTCAGCAGCTGGATAATAATAGAGGCCGAAATGTACGGCATAATACCCAGCGCAAAGATAGAAGCACGGCTGAGAGCACCACCAGAGAACATGTTGAACATTTCAATGATGGTGCCACGCTGTTGTTCGAGCAATTTGGCAAGCACAGTGGCATCAATACCAGGGATCGGGATAAAAGAGCCGATACGGAAAACGATAAGCGAGCCGATTACAAACAGCAGTCTGCGTTTCAGCTCGCCAACGCCACCCTTAGCACTTTGAAAATCTAATCCTGGTTGCTTAGCCATCTGCTACTTATTCCTCAATTTTACCGTCAGCAGCTTCGATAGCAGCACGCGCGCCTTTGGTCACACGCAGACCACGAATCGTTATCGGACGGGAAACTTCACCAGACAGGATCACTTTCGCGAACTCGATCTGAACGCCGATAACGTTAGCAGCCTTCAGCGTGTTCAGGTCAACGACGTCGCCATCTACGCGAGCCAGATCGGACAGACGGATTTCCGCTGTGATCATCGCTTTGCGAGAGGTAAAGCCGAATTTCGGCAGACGACGATACAACGGCATCTGACCACCTTCGAACCCACGACGTACGCCACCGCCAGAACGAGACTTCTGACCTTTGTGACCACGACCGCCGGTTTTACCGAGGCCAGAACCGATACCACGACCTAAACGCTTCGGCGCGTGCTTCGCGCCTTCGGCCGGAGACAGAGTATTCAAACGCATCTGTTACTCCCCCACTTTAACCATGTAGTAAACCGCGTTGACCATACCGCGTACTGCAGGCGTATCTTCACGCTCAACGGTATGACCAATACGACGCAGACCCAGGCCAAGCAGCGTCGCCTTATGTTTCGGCAGACGACCGATTGCACTGCGGGTTTGAGTAATTTTAATAGTCTTAGCCATGGTCAATTATCCCAGAATGTCGTCAACGGATTTGCCACGCTTGGCAGCAACCATTTCCGGGGAATTCATATTAGCCAGGCCATCGATAGTTGCACGAACCACGTTAATCGGGTTGGTGGAACCATAGGCTTTAGCCAATACGTTATGAACCCCAGCAACTTCCAGAACGGCGCGCATTGCACCGCCGGCGATGATACCGGTACCTTCGGAAGCCGGCTGCATGAATACGCGAGACCCAGTGTGAGCACCTTTTACCGGGTGCTGCAGGGTGCCGCCATTCAGCGCGACATTCAACATGTTGCGACGGGCTTTTTCCATCGCTTTCTGGATTGCTGCCGGAACTTCACGCGCTTTCCCGTAACCAAAACCAACGCGGCCGTTGCCATCACCCACTACAGTCAGTGCGGTGAAGCTGAAAATACGACCACCCTTAACGGTTTTAGATACGCGATTTACCGCGATCAGCTTTTCCTGCAGTTCGCCAGCTTGTTTTTCGATGTGTGCCATCTTACACCTCTACCTTAGAACTGAAGGCCAGCTTCACGAGCAGCATCTGCCAGTGCCTGGACGCGACCATGATATTGGAACCCGGAACGGTCAAAGGACACATCTTTAATGCCTTTTTCCAATGCGCGCTCAGCGACTGCTTTACCTACAGCAGCAGCGGCATCTTTGTTGCCGGTGTACTTCAGTTGTTCTGCGATAGCTTTTTCTACAGTAGAAGCGGCTACCAGGATTTCAGAACCGTTCGGTGCGATAACCTGCGCATAAATATGGCGAGGGGTACGATGTACCACCAGGCGAGTCGCTCCCAATTCCTGGAGTTTGCGACGTGCGCGGGTTGCACGACGGATACGAGCTGATTTCTTATCCATAGTGTTACCTTACTTCTTCTTAGCCTCTTTGATACGCACGACTTCGTCGGCGTAACGGACACCCTTGCCTTTGTAAGGCTCAGGACGACGGTAAGCGCGCAGATCAGCTGCAACCTGACCGATAACCTGCTTATCAGCACCTTTCAGTACGATTTCAGTTTGAGTCGGGCATTCAGCTGTGATACCAGCCGGCAGCGCGTGGTCAATCGGGTGTGAGTACCCCAGAGACAAATTCACGACATTGCCTTTAACTGCGGCACGGTAACCTACGCCAACCAGTTGAAGCTTCTTGGTGAAGCCTTCGGTAACACCGATAACGACTGCGTTCAGCAGTGCACGCGCGGTGCCTGCCTGTGCCCAACCGTCTGAAAAACCTTCGCGCGGAGCGAAAGTCAGAGCGTTGTCAGCCACAGTAACTTCAACAGCATCGTTGATGGTACGAGTCAGCTCGCCGTTTTTACCCTTGATCGAAATAACCTGACCGTTGAGTTTTACCTCTACGCCGGCAGGAATGACGACGGGTGCTTTTGCAACACGAGACATTCTTTCCTCCGATTAAGCTACGTAGCAGATAATCTCGCCACCAAGACCAGCCTGGCGCGCTGCACGATCGGTCATAACACCTTTAGAGGTAGAAACAACCGCGATTCCTAAACCAGCCATAACTTTCGGCAGCTCATCTTTTTTCTTATAGATGCGCAGACTTGGGCGGCTGATACGCTGAATGCTTTCTACCACTGCCTTGCCCTGGAAGTATTTCAGAGAAATTTCCAGTTCAGGCTTGGTGTCGCCTTCGATTTTGTAATCTTGAATATAACCTTCTTCCTTAAGCACTTTGGCAATTGCCACTTTCAGCTTGGAGGAAGGCATGGTGATCGCAACTTTGTTCGCGGCCTGACCGTTGCGTATACGGGTCAGCATGTCCGCGATCGGATCTTGCATGCTCATCTGTCTTTACTCCCGTGATTCAATTGGTTACAATTACCAGCTAGCCTTTTTCAGACCCGGAATTTCACCGCGCATGGCGGCTTCACGGACCTTGATACGGCTCAACCCGAACTTCCGCAGGAAAGCGTGCGGACGACCTGTCTGGCGGCAGCGGTTACGCTGACGGGACGGGCTGGAATCACGCGGCAGAGTCTGCAGCTTGAGAACAGCATCCCAACGATCTTCGTCGGATGAGTTCACATTGGAGATGATAGCTTTCAATTCAGTGCGTTTAGCAAAGAATTTATTAGCCAATTTCACGCGTTTGACTTCGCGTACTTTCATGGATTGCTTAGCCATTAGTAACCCTACCTTACTTGCGGAACGGGAAGTTAAAGGCGGCCAGCAGCGCGCGGCCTTCATCATCGGATTTCGCAGTGGTGGTAATGGTAATGTCCAAACCACGAACGCGATCGACTTTGTCATAGTCGATTTCCGGGAAGATGATCTGCTCACGCACGCCCATGCTGTAGTTGCCACGACCATCGAAGGACTTGGCAGACAGACCGCGGAAGTCACGAATACGCGGTATAGCAATGGAAATCAGGCGCTCAAGGAACTCCCACATGCGTTCGCCACGCAGAGTTACTTTACAGCCGATCGGATAGCCCTGGCGGATTTTGAAGCCTGCAACAGATTTGCGTGCTTTGGTGATCAACGGTTTTTGACCGGAGATAGCTGCCAGATCGGCTGCGGCGTTATCCAGCAGCTTCTTGTCAGCGATCGCTTCACCAACCCCCATATTCAGGGTGATCTTCTCGACCCGAGGGACTTGCATGACAGAATTGTAGCTAAACTGAGTCATCAGTTTGCTAACCACTTCGTCTTTGTAGTAATCATGCAGTTTCGCCATCGTACTACTCCAAATTACTTGATAGTTTCGCTAGTAGATTTAAAGAAACGGACTTTTTTGCCGTCTTCGAATCTAAAGCCTACACGGTCAGCCTTGCCAGTTGCCGCATTGAACAGTGCAACGTTGGAAAGCTGGATTGCAGCTTCTTTTTCAACGATGCCACCCGGTTGGTTCAGGGCCGGAACCGGCTTCTGATGTTTCTTAACCAAGTTGATACCTTCAACAACGATCTTGCTGGAAGACAGAACATTCTTAACTTTACCGCGCTTACCTTTATCTTTGCCGGTCAGCACGATAACTTCGTCATCACGACGGATTTTCGCTGCCATGGTTCGCTCCTTAGAGTACTTCTGGTGCCAGAGAGATAATTTTCATGAACTTTTCAGAACGCAGTTCACGAGTTACCGGCCCAAAAATACGCGTACCGATAGGCTGCTCGCTGTTATTGTTCAGAATAACGCATGCATTGCCATCGAAGCGAATGACAGAACCGTCCGGGCGACGAACACCCTTCTTGGTGCGCACCACAACCGCCTTCAGAACATCGCCTTTCTTCACCTTACCGCGAGGAATTGCTTCCTTGATGGTAATTTTGATGATATCGCCGACGCCTGCGTAGCGACGGTGCGAGCCACCTAGAACCTTGATACACATTACGCGACGTGCACCGGAGTTATCGGCCACGTTCAGCATAGTCTGTTCTTGGATCATTTTAATGCTCCGCTAATGTCAACTACTACTTTTCAAACCCTTACGGATCGTTTTTCGAACCCTTACGGGTCATTAATACCCCAGAATCGAGGGCTCAGCATTATAACACCGCTTTTCGACCAAGGGTAGAAAAAATAAACGGCCCTTTGCAGAGCCGTTTATCGTTTTCAAGAAGAGCAATACTGTATTACAGAATCGCTTTCTCTACAACGCGAACCAACGTCCAAGACTTAGTTTTGGACAGCGGACGGCATTCGCGGATTTCAACCACGTCACCGATACCGCATTCGTTGTTCTCATCATGTACGTGCAGTTTGGTCGTACGTTTGATGAATTTCCCATACAGCGGGTGTTTCACAAAACGTTCGATTGCAACAACCATGGATTTCTCCATTTTGTCGCTCACAACACGACCTTGCAGAGTACGGATATTATCGCTCATTACGCACCCGCCTTCTGAGTCAGTAAAGTCTTAACACGTGCAATATTGCGACGCACTTGTTTTACCAGGTGAGTCTGTTGCAACTGACCACTGGCCGCTTGCATACGCAAGTTAAATTGCTCGCGCAGCAGCTCGAGCAGCTCGGTGTTCAGCTCTTCAACGCTCTTTTCACGCAGCTCATTTGCTTTCATTACATCACCGTCTTAGTTACAAAGGTGGTTTTGATCGGCAGTTTCGCTGCTGCCAGTTGGAATGCCTCACGGGCTAACTCTTCCGGCACACCGTCCATTTCGTACAGGACTTTACCTGGCTGAATCAAGGCAACCCAATATTCCACGTTACCTTTACCTTTACCCATACGTACTTCAAGCGGTTTCTCGGTAATTGGTTTGTCCGGGAATACTCGGATCCAAATTTTACCTTGACGCTTAACAGCACGGGTCATGGCACGACGTGCAGCTTCGATTTGGCGAGCGGTCAGGCGACCACGACCAACAGCTTTCAGACCGAAAGTACCGAAGCTGACATCCGTACCGGCAGCCAGACCGCGGTTACGGCCTTTGTGCATCTTACGGAATTTTGTACGCTTTGGTTGTAACATCAGCGACTCTCCTTACTTGCGGCCTTTACGCTGCTGCTTTTTAGGTTGAGCAGCCGGTTTTTCCGGTTGTTCAACGGCAGCCATACCACCCAGGATCTCACCTTTGAAGATCCACACTTTCACACCGATAACACCGTAAGTGGTGTGTGCTTCGGACGTGTTGTAGTCGATATCCGCACGCAGCGTGTGCAACGGAACGCGACCTTCGCGGTACCATTCGGTACGTGCGATTTCAGCACCGCCCAGGCGGCCACTGACTTCAACTTTAATACCCTTGGCACCCAGACGCATGGCGTTCTGAACGGCACGCTTCATCGCACGACGGAACATCACACGACGTTCCAGCTGAGAAGTGATGCTGTCAGCAACCAGTTTCGCGTCCAGTTCCGGCTTTCGAACTTCTGCGATGTTGATCTGTGCAGGTACGCCGGCGATATCCGCTACGACTTTGCGCAGTTTTTCAACATCTTCACCTTTTTTACCGATAACGATGCCCGGACGAGCAGTGTGAATGGTCACACGGATGCTCTTGGCCGGACGTTCGATAACGATACGAGAGACGGAGGCTTTCTCCAGTTCTTTCGTCAGGTATTTACGAACTTTAAAATCGCTGTCCAGGTTGTCAGCGAATTCTTTGGTATTCGCATACCAGGTAGAGTTCCAAGGTTTGACAATACCCAGGCGAATACCATTAGGATGTACTTTCTGACCCATTGCTAGTCTCCAGAGTCTCAGCGATCGGACACAACCACAGAAATGTGGCTGGTACGCTTCAGGATGCGATCCGCACGACCTTTAGCACGCGGCATAATGCGCTTCATGCTCGGGCCTTCGTCTACGAAGATTTTCGCAACTTTCAGATCATCAATGTCAGCGCCATCGTTGTGCTCTGCGTTGGCAATGGCAGACTCCAGTACTTTTTTAACCAGACCAGCAGCTTTCTTGTTGGTGTAGGTCAGAATTTCCAGAGCTTGCGACACTTTCTTACCGCGAATCAGGTCAGCCACCAGGCGAACCTTTTGAGCAGAAGAACGAGCATGAAGATGTTTAGCGATAGTTTCCATCTCTTCCTCCTACCTTATTTTTTCTTGGCTTTTTTATCAGCCGCGTGGCCGCGATAAGTACGAGTCGGCGCGAATTCACCCAGTTTGTGACCGACCATTTCATCGGAAACAAACACCGGAACGTGCTGACGACCATTATGGACAGCGATGGTCAAACCGATCATAGTTGGAAAGATCGTTGAACGACGGGACCAAGTGCGCAGAGGCTTCTTGTCACCGCTTTCCACCGCTTTCTCTACCTTCTTCAGCAAGTGCAGGTCAATAAAAGGACCTTTCTTGAGAGAACGTGGCATGGTTTATCCTCTAATATTATTTAGTACGGCGACGTAAGATGAATTTATCAGTACGCTTGTTGCTGCGAGTCTTCTTACCTTTGGTCTGAATGCCCCACGGTGAAACCGGGTGCTTACCAAAGTTACGACCTTCACCACCACCGTGCGGGTGGTCGACTGGGTTCATTGCCGTACCGCGAACGGTAGGACGAACACCACGCCAGCGTGCAGCACCAGCTTTACCCAGAACGCGCAGCATATGCTCAGCGTTACCTACTTCGCCCAGCGTAGCGCGACAGTCAGATTCGACTTTACGCATTTCGCCAGAACGCAGACGCAGGGTCACGTACGCGCCGTCACGTGCAACGATCTGCACGTAAGCACCAGCAGAACGCGCCAGCTGACCGCCTTTACCCGGTTTCATTTCCACGTTGTGAACGGTGGAACCGACCGGAATATTGCGCATCGGCAACGTGTTGCCAGCTTTGATAGCAGCATCAACGCCAGACTGGATCTGATCACCGGCTTTCAGGCCTTTCGGCGCCAGGATGTAACGGCGTTCGCCGTCTTTGTACAGAACCAGAGCGATGTTGGCGGAACGGTTCGGATCATATTCCAAACGTTCTACAACAGCAGGGATACCATCTTTGTTGCGTTTGAAGTCAACAATACGGTATTGCTGTTTGTGGCCACCACCGATATGACGGGTAGTGATGCGGCCATTGTTGTTACGGCCACCGGATTTGCTGTTTTTTTCCAGCAACGGGGCATAAGGTTTGCCCTTGTGCAGCTCAGGGTTAACCACTTTAACAACGTGGCGACGACCCGGAGATGTCGGTTTACATTTAACAATTGCCATTGTTCTTTACTCCTCCGACTTACTCTGCGCCGCCGATGAAGTCCAGATTCTGGCCTTCTTTCAGGGTGACGTAAGCTTTTTTCCAGTCGCTACGACGACCGATACGCTGTCCATGACGTTTCGTTTTCCCTTTAACCAGCAGGGTACGAACTTCATTGACTTCGACTTCAAACAGTTTCTGCACAGCAGCTTTGATTTCTGCTTTGGTCGCGTCTTTAGCAACTTTGAGCACGATGGTGTTGTGTTTTTCCATCGCAGTAGACGCTTTTTCAGAAACGTGAGGTGCAGTCAGCACCTTAAGCAGACGTTCTTCACGGATCATGCCAGCATCTCCTCAACTTGCTTAACAGCGTCAGCCGTCATTACGACTTTGTCGAAGGCGATCAGGCTAACCGGATCGATACCCGCTACATCACGTACGTCAACCTTGTACAGGTTGCGTGCAGCCAGGAACAGATTTTCATCCAGTTCACCGGTGATGATCAGCACGTCGTCCAGCGCCAGATCTTTCAGTTTCTGTGCCAGCAGCTTGGTTTTCGGTGCTTCAACAGAGAACTGCTCGACAACGATCAAACGATCCTGACGTACCAGCTCGGACAGGATGCTTTTCAGCGCGCCGCGGTACATCTTTTTGTTTACTTTTTGACTGTGGTCCTGAGGCTTGGCAGCAAAGGTCACGCCACCGGAACGCCAGATCGGGCTCTTGATAGAACCTGAACGCGCACGGCCAGTACCTTTCTGACGCCACGGTTTTTTACCGGAACCAGTTACTTCAGCACGGGTCTTCTGAGCACGAGTCCCTTGACGGGCACCAGCTGCATAAGCAACAACAACCTGGTGTACCAGCGCTTCGTTGAAATCACGACCGAAGGTAGTTTCGGAAACAGTCAGCGCGCTTTGCGCGTCTTTCAATACTAATTCCATTGCTATCCCCTTACGCCTTCACAGCCGGTTTAACGATCAGGTCGCCACCGGTTGCACCCGGGACAGCACCTTTCACCAGCAGCAGGTTGCGCTCAGCGTCAACGCGTACTACGTCCAGACTCTGAACGGTTACACGCTCGTTGCCCAGCTGACCAGCCATTTTCTTGCCTTTGAACACTTTGCCCGGAGTCTGGTTCTGACCGATAGAACCCGGAACGCGGTGAGACAAGGAGTTACCGTGGGTAGCATCCTGAGTACGGAAGTTCCAGCGTTTAACAGTACCCGCGAAACCTTTACCTTTGGACGTACCAGTAACGTCAACTTTTTTCACGTCAGCGAAAATTTCAACGCTGATGCTTTGGCCTACGGTGAACTCTTCGCCTTCAGACAGACGGAATTCGCGCAGGACGCGGCCAGCTTCAACACCCGCTTTAGCAAAATGACCTGCTTCCGGCTTGGTAACACGGTTTGCTTTTTTAGCACCGGTAGTTACCTGTACAGCCTGGTAGCCATCATTAGCCAGGTCTTTAACCTGAGTAACGCGGTTTGCTTCAATTTCGATAACGGTTACAGGGATAGAAACGCCGTCTTCAGTGAAGATGCGGGTCATGCCCACTTTTTTACCGACTAAACCAATCATTGTATCAACCTCTCAATCGCTTGATGACCTGATTAACCCAGGCTGATCTGCACGTCTACACCGGCAGCCAGGTCCAGACGCATCAGAGCATCAACGGTTTTCTCGGTTGGCTCAACGATGTCAACCAGACGCTTGTGAGTGCGAATTTCGTACTGATCGCGCGCGTCTTTGTTGACGTGCGGGGAGATCAGAACGGTAAAGCGCTCTTTGCGGGTCGGCAGCGGGATCGGACCACGTACTTGCGCACCAGTGCGCTTGGCCGTCTCAACGATTTCCGCGGTTGCTTGATCGATCAGGCGATGATCAAACGCTTTCAGGCGGATACGGATTCTTTGGTTCTGCATGAGACCAGAGCTCCAATTATTTATAAACGTAAATGATTACTCCTCACACCCATTTCGATTGATGGGGGAGTGTAATCGTTCGGCCATAACTCCCAAATCGGGAGTATTGTTGACCCATGCCTATTGCATGGCGTCTCTGTTCGTAAACGTACTACATATACATGCACCACATTTAACATAACAGGCCCGACTTAATTCAGACGGGCCCGCGCATTATACGTAAATCTGTTCAGGAAGCAACTGCGTTTTACAGAATCATGCCTCTTTTAGCTGCGCTTGCAAATAATTAGGTGTACTAGCTCAGACCTGATCTGACAGTTACCGGTTATTTATACAGGTGTCTGTCAGATTAAATCTGGTTCAGATTTTTTTCTGCCCAGACCCGTTTACCATCAAGTAATGTTGCCATTGGCGT
>NZ_JBPETA010000078.1:0-14035 GCF_051710365.1 Symbiopectobacterium sp.
GTTAATGGAATTGAAAATGAATAACCCAATGAAGGTACTGTTTACTGCTGCTTTATTTGCCTTGCCCGTTGCTGCCTTTGCCCATATCGGGGCCGATG
This sequence comes from Symbiopectobacterium sp., assembly GCF_051710365.1. Lineage (NCBI taxonomy): Bacteria > Pseudomonadati > Pseudomonadota > Gammaproteobacteria > Enterobacterales > Enterobacteriaceae > Symbiopectobacterium > Symbiopectobacterium sp. Next base: position 99 of record NZ_JBPETA010000078.1, read on the forward strand.
ATGGCGCCCACCATGTGACTGGCTTTATGCAGGGATTTATCCACCCGCTTACTGGCCTCGATCACTTGTTTGCCATGACGCTGGTCGGTGTGTGGAGCGCCATGAATACCAAAAAATGGTGGCTGGCACCGATCTCCTTTGCCAGTCTGTTGCTGGTGGGCGCACTGATTGGGATGGCGGGGCTGGTTGTGCCGGCGACCGAACATATTGTTGCCGCCTCGCTGCTGGTTCTGGGGCTGATGGTGGCCATGCAACTGAAACTGTCAGCCTCCACCGGCGCTGTGCTGGTCGGCGCTTTTGCCCTGTTTCATGGTCTGGCGCACGGCGCAGAGCTGTCACACTCCTTTGCTGCTTTGTCAGGGATGGTGGTCGCGACTGCGCTGCTGCACATCGGTGGGCTGGTGTTGGGCTATGCCATGCTAGCGGCGAAACGCAGCGTGTGGTGGCCGCGCGTTATCGGCGCAGGCTCTGCGCTGCTTGGTGTAGGGCTGTTGAGTGGCTTCTTTGCCTGAGTGTTTTTCTCGATGATGACGATGATGACGATGATGACACAGGTTCCCACCGCCTGATGCGGTGGGATACCGGATTTTACAACGCGGGCTAACCCGGCAACTGCTATCGTGTAATCCACAGAATTCCACGGAATATCGCCATGTTGCCAACAGTGACTTCCGAATCTATCGCCCTGTTACCGCTTTCTTCCCGCGATCGGCAGCATGCTGCTCTGACGCCCACCGCAGTAATGAATAAAACCCATCTCCAGCCGCATGGACAATTGATTTATCGTTTTCAGGACCGACTTTTCTGGTGTGAGCATGATGATGTCTCCTCGCTGCACAGTCGGGTGAGCTATATCAATACGCTGATGAATCATATTCGGCAGACGATGCCCAACCGGGATCAACCGCTGACGTTGATTTCACTTGGGGCAGGTGGGTTGCTGATGGAGTCCTTTATTCATGCCCAGTTGCAAGGCAATGGGTATCAGGACATCAACTGGCGGGTCATCGACATAGAATACGGGCCTGATGGGACCCAACGCTGCCTTTCACATCGCGACAGTCTTGAAGCCTTTGCCACGATAGCGGCGGAAAAACTGGCTGTTTACGGTTCGGATCAACGCTATTTTAATACCTTTATGGGCGGGAACGGTGCAACTAACGACAGAGGTCGCGGCGCTACCGTGCTGCTGGGAATTGATCCGCCTACCTCATCGTCACAGGCTTTAGGGATGGCGTGCTTCGATCCGCAAAGTATGTCGGTCAAGGGCCGCCCCGTTGAGGATATCACCGACGCCAATTGTCTCTATTTGATCGCCTGCGATCCTGAATATAAAGAGCAGGTACACCACGCGATGACGGCGCTGGCACGTGGCGATCGCGTGGTCACTCTGGGCAGCATCATAAAATGCCACGTCAACAAATTTGGGAGCTGCGAGGTGTTGTCCACGCAATCGCCAAGAAGTCTGACGATGAAAGAAGCCTGTACACCGCTGCTGGAACAGGCAAAAACCACACAGGCGTCGACGTCGGCTCCCGAAATAACGATATCGGATATCAAGCGCGCCGTTGAGCGCTACGTTGCAGCGATGGCAGATGAAAACGATCTGTACTACGCCGAATGCTGCGTGTCTGATTATGACGTTAGTCTGGGGCGACTGCGTGATTACATCATCGATAGCCCGCATTCATCATTACTCGCCACATTGGAGATGAACGCGACCCATATTGAAAGCTATCCGTAAACGGCCTGACGCGGAGGTTTTGCCCCTGCGTTGAGCAGGGGTGGGGCACTTATTTTTCGCCAGAGGGAGTGGGCTTGAAAATTTGCAAAATGGCACCCAACTGTTTGCGCTGTTCAGCATCCAGTTCACCACCGGCTGAATGCCCGGCATTTTGCAGAATCAGGGTATTGAGCCCAACCAGCCAGTCATACACGTAAAATGCCGTATTGTTGGTCGGTGTGAGCGACAACTTGGTCAATCGCTTGGCGCTGCCCCAACTGGCAGCCTGTTTTTCCGGCTTGGCGAAGATTTTACGTCCACGGTTAATACGGCTTTCCGGGCGCTGTTCCTCGGGCATTTTCTGGAAACCTAACCAGGCGATATAATCGCCGAGCACCGTCAGTGCGCGAGAAACCTGACTGTCGATCTCATTGTCCGTGTAGGCGCTGGGGTGATCGACCTGGTTCAGCGTCGTGTGCAGCGCCTGATTGATGCCTTGACGCAGACCAGCGGTGATGACTTCTTCCATCAGCATTTCCAGCGTCGGTTTACTCAACCCGAGCAATTCGACCAGCGGCGCGTTGTCCGGCAGGTTGCGCATATGGTTTATCCAAAAGCGCAAGACCTGACTGGCAAAGGCCGCATTGGTATCCACATCGCTCGGCGCTTGGGACTCATCGGTCTGTGTCACATCCAGCGGTGTGTCGCTGAATAAATCGATATCCATGCCGATGCCAAACGGATCGGCGTTGGTCATGGCACTGATGTTATCCAGGGCCGGATGGGCGACAAGGCTAACGCCGGATTGACGCTGCTGCTGATAAAGACGGTGCAACTCATCCCGCGTCGGCAACATGCGCTCCAGCAATTCGCCATGTACGCCTGGTCGCGTCTGAAGTGATTTCAACACGGATTCGGCCACTTTCTGCTTTCTCATCGCCGAAATTTCACTGTCAGACTGATACCAGCCGCCGAGAATGTGCTCGAACAGTTCATTTTGCATGTCATGCAACTGTTCTGACAGTCGTGCCAGCTTGTTTTCCCGTTTGACTTCGGTATTCAGCCAGTTAGCCATGCGTTTTACACCGCGTTCGTCCGTTGCCAGCATGGTTCCCCAGGATTCTCCCGGATTACCCACGTAGCGTTGAACACCTTCATCGTAGTGGGTGTTGTGTATGACTCGCTGATCGAATTTGGTTACCGCCCAAATCAAGCCGGGTTTATGCTGACTACGCTGCTGTGCAGTTTCCCCTTGCGTCTGTTTCACCCAGTAGTCGAGCGCTTTACCGACTGCTTTGACATCGGCGCGACGATCTACCGCCGTGCAGATCATCAACAGATTGATGGCGTGCTGCTCAGTGTACCGTTCCAGTAAATAGCTGGCCTTGGCTTGCAGCAGGTTTTTTATCAGCACCGGATAACGTTGTACTGCGCCATGCTCGCGATCGCTACTGGAAGCGGCGTGTACGTTGCTGAGCGGATTGAAGCCCGGAATATCAAGCAGGTCGACTTGCTCAAACAGGGGCTCACGCGTCGGTGACTGTAGCGTCACCACCAGTTCAACGGCGAGGAAAGCCAGCTCCGCCAGAGAAAGCTCAACCGGTTTGCTGGCCCGATTATTGATGACCGGGCGCACATGCACGCTGGGATCGGACGAGGTATTGAGGTAGGCGACGGTTGACAGGTTCATGATGCCATCGGTAGGCAGCAAGACGTCATCGACCAGTACGCTGAGCGGTGCCAGCACTTTATAGCTGTAATTCAGCCGCTGTAGCGTATGCGCAAACTGGCGATAGGCCGCCGTGTACTCTTCTTTGCCTTGCCACAACACGGAGAACAACCGCGCCCGATCGTCAATGGTCAACGCCGGGGTAAGGGCAATAGCGGCGGGCCAGAAGTGGGTCTCGAGCCATTTTTGCCGTTTGCCATCGTGACGCGCCAGGCTGTCCCACAGGGCAATGACTTCATCACTACTGAATCCGGGGATTGTCTCGGGTTGACGATGCATCGCCAACAGCGCCATCTGCTCGACGAGTTGCTGTTCATCTTCGGCCAAACTACGGGGAGATGGAGGTGCAACGGCCGTGGACAAATACTCCTGTGCCAGAATATTGACGATGTCCGCTTCGCTTAACAGCAGCAATTGAACCGGATAGGTGGCGTTTTTCACGCCAGGCTGACGGGTAAAGCGGGTTACCAGCCCGGCGAGCTGGCTTTCAGGATTAATATGCGCCTGGTAGTCCAGGGTATGGCCGCCGAGATCGCTCTCCAATCGACCATTTTCTCCCGCGGCTAACGCGGAAATCAGGTAGGTTTTGCCTTCCTGTGCCTGACCGAACAGCCCGATGGCCATCTCTTTTCCGGCGCTGTCGGCCAGCCGTTGTGCCTTGTTACGATGACGGCGTAGTTTGATGGTTAGCGTATCGGCTTCCATTTCCAAACGCGGTGAGCGGGGACGGTTGGCCTCTACCCACTCAATGGCCTGCTCAATGCCTTCTGATGCGGCAGTCAACTGCGTGGTTAACCGGGTCGAAAGTTGTTTTGGCGTCAGTGCTCTCATTTGCTGAATACGCTCCCGCTGTCGATCCAGTAGTGTGTTGCGCCGGAAGCGCTGTCAGCCAGCGTGTTAAGCCGCAGCCGCAGATAGTGAAGCGGAACCTTGCTGCCATCTTGTAGCGTGGCGTCGGCGATTTCGAAACGTTCTGGCGTAGGTTGCCCCGCCTCGCGCGCGACCGCTAAACGCAGATGCAATACACTGTCACCCGCAAGCTTGCGGGCCAGCGGTTGATCGATAATGGTCAGCGTGTAAAGCGGCGTAGCGGGCCAGCGTTCGTTATCCAACTGACGGAAACCAAGCCCAATACCGCCACGTACCGAGAAGTAGCCGCGTTTATCCAATTCAAAATCGGCGGCATCCAGATCGATATCGCTGTAGTAGAGGTTATCCTGTGTTAACTGTTGGTTGGCATCAATCATGCCGAAATAGCGGATAGTGGAGTAGGGTTCAAAATCCCCCGCTTTGAAATAAAAGCCCGGCAGGCGCAGGTCCAGAGCCAACAAGCACAGCATGGCGCCAACTGCCGCGGTGGATTTCGGGTTCTCGATACGGCCGAATTTATTGAACGGATACCAATCGCTGGTGTGATAGCCATCCAGCGACACGATGCGGCTGATGGGCAACGGTTGAAGGTAACGGAACAGTGCCTGTATGCCGGGGAAACGCGACGGGCGACCGGTAAGCAGCAACACATCACAATCATAGAGTGCCACTACCTCGCACAGAGAACGCAAATTTTGCGTGATGCTGATGCGGTTGGATAAGAACTCGCCGTGCAACTTGCTCAGCCGAACGATAAGCGGCGTGTGCAGGATATCAAACGCGGCAGCATCCGCCGGTTGTTCACGCTGGATTTCGCCGTTCAAATAGTCCAGCACCTTGCCGGTGGGACGTTGCGGCAGCAGTTCACCAAAGCTGGCTTCCAGTTCGGCGCTCATGTCGAGCGGATCGAACCCTTCATAGGCTTCGAGGATTGCACGCCCAATCGGCATCAGGATTTGCAGGGTGGACTGCTGACGCAGGGTAGATTGACCATCCATTCTGCCCGCGTTGCCAAACAGCTTGTCCATCAGGCTGTCCGGCGTGGCGATCCCGGCTTTTTTCAGTGACGCATGTAGTGCAGGCAGCACGTAGAGCTGGATCATATCCAGCAATATATCGTCGCCCGCCACTTTGAAACCTTCTCGGAACATCAGCAATGGGCTGATTTTGACGTTACTGCCGATACTATCATCCAGCGTATACTGCGTTACCGCGAGATCGGTGGTACCACCGCCGATATCAATCGATGCAACGCGCAGAGTTTGTCCCGGCTGCTCATCGGCATCGCGCACCCGGTCTGGCCGCGCCTGGCTAGCGAAAAAGGCTTTGGTGTTGCCACCAAAATTGACCTGACTTTCTTTGTAGAGATAGACCATCTGGCCGCAGGTGGCTTCATCCCACTCCATTTGCACGTCAGGCACGGGGAAGCGGCTGGCCGCTTTCTCTTGTTCCGTATTGAAGCCATCATCCGCCGGGTGCCATCCCATCGCTTTCCAGACCAGACCAATGGCTTCTTGCATGCGACGGCGGAATATCTCGCGCTCAGGTTTTGGCATGGCGGAGGGCAGCGTCAGAATGATGTTACGCAGGCGGCGCGGTGCGCTGTCATTCACCATTTTGGCGCGCTGCGCCGCACTGTTCATCTGGCTCAACGCCTGTGCCAGCAGTTCACACAGCATCAGCGTCATCAGAGAACTGCGGCTATATTGTGCGGAAAATACCGGAAGACGATCGTCGAACGGCACAGTAAACAGAGGCTGGCCTTCATCATTGATCAAATGTGTGAACGGTGCGGCGATGGCGTGCGGCTCGAGCGCGGCGTTGCCGACGGTTTTGCTGAATCGCCAGCCGGGAGTGTAGCTCTCTTCATCCCACAGATACCGGCGTGGGCTGGAGAGCCCGCTGGCACCTTCAGTGCCGAGGCGCGCCAGCGCCATACGGCTGGCTTCCCGGCCAACGCGCACGATGGAAGGCCAGAGGAAGGCGTCTTCGCGGCCACTTTCCAAGGAGAAATTGGGCTTGCCAAACTGCGCGTGCGCAAATTCGATGCGACTTTCAAACATCTCATTGTAGATCTGATGCGGCTGTTCCAGATCGCGCAATTGCAACTCATAACTCTGGCTCAGCCCGTTATGCGCCTCCGGATGGTCTTCGACCAGAATGCCGCAGGTGTGCGAGTTGCCCACATCCAGAATCAGGTCAACGGCGATATCCGGCTCTTGCCGTGTGCCTGCAACCAGGGTGATTTCCGGGATCCGCAATTGCTTGCCCAGCATATCCAGCAAGTTCAGGTAGTGCGCCTGATACTCAAAACCACGCAATGCGGTGCGTTGGTCCGCTTCACTGCGCTGTTCACGCTCGGTGGCATGGTGGGTAAAGACTTCGCGCAGCCAGCCATCGACCCAGGTTAAATCGAGAAACTCCCCCAACTCTTCACTGTGATACGCCAGCGTAAACTTCAAACCGGCAGTAATGTCGCTTTCGGTCGGGGCGAGCAACTCGTTCTCATCGCCGTCAGAATAGACTTTGGTATCGAAAACGATGCAGATACGGTGAGTATTGCCATCCTGATCCGGTCTTGGCAGGGTCACGACCTTCATGCGTGCCCAGTTATCCGGGCCACCAATAAAGGTACGCGGTGGGTTGAAGCGCATAAACGGGAGCGGCAGCCAGACATTGCTCAGTAGCAGCAGCGATTGGCCCAGCGAGAAGCTAGATTCAGGGCGTACCACTTCTGGCACTGATCCCAGCGGCGCAGGCAGGAGATATTTGCCGTTCTCCTCATTGAGGATCAGGCGCAGCAGCGGGCCGTTTGCCGTCTTGCGGACGAACTTGCCCGGGCCTTGCGCATCGATAGCGGGTTTAAGCGCAAAATCCAGAAATTGCAGACTGCTGTCCTGGATGAGCGTGATCTTTTGTTTATAGTCCGTAATCGTGGCCAGCATAGGGTTATTCGCTCTCACGCTTAAAAGTCAAAGGGATCAGGTTGTCGTCGTCATAACGGCCTGAGCACTCAGCCGGGCCACTGGCCCCCTGAGAACAAACAATTTCTGGCATTTGATAGCGTGACCCATCGCTACAGCGTGCTTTCACCCGGCTGTTGATAATCAGGTTGCCCGATTGCATCAATCCGGCAGTGACGTTGGCGCGGCAAGTGACGCCTTCACCGTGAGTGAGGCGCACCGTACCCTGACCATCTTTGAGTTGATAACGCAAGCTGGCCGGTTTGCCAATGGTGGGGGTTTTGATATCGGCCGTCACGCGCCAGGTGCCGTTCAAGAAATCGGTTTTTCCCAGCTTGACCGATAATATCGGCATCACCAGCGCATTTTTGTCTACCGGCTTGGCTTCTTCCGGCTTGGTTTCTGCAACCACCGTTTCAACCGGTGGCGTGCTGGGGGCAGGAGCGGGTTTCTGTGCCACCACCGGCGCTGTTTCTGGATGTGCAACCACGGGCGCTTTTTCCGCTTCTGGCGGCGTTTCAGCAGCAACAGGCGGTGGCGCTATCGGTGTGGCGTTTTGTGCGACGGCCTCGGCCTCTTTGGGTTTTTCCGTGGCAGGCAGTACCCGTTTTTCCGGCGTATGTGCAACCACCGGTTCTGAGGTTATCGGTTTACCAGGCACGCCAGCGCGGAATTGCCACACCAGCGCACCCGCGAGTGCCATGCCCGGTGCAACCCACCACCAGCGACGCAATGCCGATTTCCCTTGAGCCGCTTGTTGCACCGGAGGGAGAGCGGCCTTGGGCGTTTCTTCGGGTTCGTTTTCCGGCTCAACCGGTAACGACGCCGTCTCAGCATAGACAGCGGCAGCGTTGGGTTGCGCAATGGGCGGTGCAATCGGATCGACCAACGGTTGTGCCGTGATGACCGGTAATGCTTCGCGCAGGCACTCTAAGGCATCGGTTCGAGGTTTTTGGTCAAGATTAATGAAACCCCAAAAGGTGATGACGGGGTGGCCACCGACCAGATAAACGTAATTTGCGGCGGGGAATTGGAACGCCTTGGCGAGCAGGGCTCCAAATCGTTGCTGCGCCGCACTGTCTGATGCCAACGCTCGTTCACTCAATGCCGCAACGGTGGTCAGGCAGGTTTGCAACTGCTCCAGCGCTGCCTCCCGTTCCGCTTCACCAGCGGCCATCCATGAGGTGACTTTTCCTTCGCCGGGAGCGTACCAATCAAGACGATCGCCCGTTTCATTCGGTTGCGGAATGGCCAGACAGTCAGCGATAGTTTGTTGTCGCCGTAAACGCAGAGTTTCTCGCAACTGAAGAGCCGATGCATACACCGGTTGCCCATTTTCGCCCAGTGCAAAAAAATCGGCCAAACTTCCGCTGCGTAGTAATGATTTTGCCAAGAAAGAGACCTTATTCAATGGAAGGTTAAAATCTGAAATCAAATCAGTTTACTATAAAATGTACTTTAAACGGAAATGGCAATGTCAAACGGATAAAGAAACGACAAAATCACTAAATATTTGACCTATCAACGCCGTTTCTTGGGTTTAGCGTTACGTATGGGCGGTTTTTTTCTATGGGCTGTCGTTTTCCGAGTATGCCGTGCCTTGTGATGCGGGTGGGAGGGAAACTGACGTCTTTTCGGGCACAAAGGGCATCCACCATAGCGGTGGTGTAGATAATGAATGACTGTCCACCACTTCACCCAGACGTGGGCAAATCACCTGAATGCCTTTCTGAGCGGCCAACGCGCAACTGCGCTGTACGGGTTCTGTCCAGTGGTGCAGTGAAAGCGTAAACATGCCCCAGTGAATAGGAACAAAAGTGCGTGGTGCCAGATCGCGTACCGCTTGCAGGGTTTGTTCCGGTGTCATGTGAGAATCGGGCCAGCGCCGGTTGTATTGGCCATTCTCGACAAACGCAAGATCGATAGGTCCAAAGCGTTCTCTGATGGCCGTGAAGTGGTCATCGTAGGCGGAGTCTCCGCTGTAATACAGCGTTTCATGCGGGCTTTGTAGCACCCAGGAGCACCAGAGTGTGCGGTTGTGATCGAAGGGGGTGCGACCGGAGGCATGACGCGCTGGCGTCGCAGTTAATCTCAGTGTCTTCCACGCGCATTCTTCATACCAATCCCGTTTGGTAATGCGCTCTGCGGCGATCCTCCATTTTTGCAGGGTTTTTCCCATGCCAAGCGGAGTAACAAAATGGGTTTTCTTATCGCGGAAAAAATCGATGGTTACGCGGTCCAGATGATCGTAATGGTTATGTGAAAGCACGATCACATCGATAGCGGGCAATGCTTCCATCGGGACCACCGGCGGTTGAAAGCGTTTGATGCGAAAAGGAAAGGGGGCTGCGGATGCAGAAAACACAGGGTCGATCAGTACGGTGACGCCACCCATGTTCAGTAGCAGACTGGAGTGACCAAACCAGATGATGCGGGTTTTATTATCAGGTTTGAGAAACTCCCGCCAATTCGGCGTGACTTCTGGCAACCGCTGTTCCGGCATACGGGATCGTGCAGTAAACAACAGGCGCCTGAGTACCGAAAGCCGTTCACGCCAGCCCATGTGCAGGTATACGCTGGGTCGCACGTTGTGAAAACGCTGGTCAACCGTAGAATAGTGGGGAGGCGTGGTGTTCGATATCGCCTTTTCGGTCATGGTGTCACTCCGCCTTAAGGTGAAATTGTGCTGTCTGAGTAAAAAAGCCACACGACAGCGTCATGCGTGTTTAGTATGCTAAACAAACCGTGATTGACGATGACATAACAATATCATGATTTTATCTCAGGTAAGACAGGGTGCGTTATCCAGTAATAAGTTATTGCTCATTTGTGGCACCGGCTGGCTGTTTGATGCCATGGATGTCGGGCTATTATCTTTTGTTCTGGCGGCGCTGAAACTGGAGTGGGGACTCTCCGCCGCGCAGTTAGGGCTGATCGGCAGTGTCAATTCCATTGGCATGGCGGTTGGCGCGTTTGTTTTCGGACTTTATGCCGATCGTAAAGGGCGCAAATCTGCCTTTATGATCACGCTGCTGATGTTCAGCATCGCCAGCGGATTAAGCGCCTTTGCCTGGGGGTTCGGCAGCCTGTTGGTGTTGCGCTTCTTTATCTGCATGGGATTAGGCGGCGAACTGCCGGTGGCATCTACGCTGGTCAGTGAAAGTGTGCCCCCGGAAGTGCGAGGACGCATCGTGGTGCTGCTCGAAAGCTTTTGGGCCGTCGGCTGGCTGCTGGCCGCGTTAATCGCCTACTTCCTTATACCCTTGCCGAGTGTCGGCTGGCGCGGTACCATGATCCTGTGTGCGTTGCCAGCCTTCTACGCGCTATACCTGCGCTTTCGTTTGCCGGATTCGCCGCACTATCTTCAACTGAGCCAGAAAGAGAAAAAAAGCGCTTTTCGCCATAAGATTGCTGCACTCTGGGCACCGGAGCAACGGCGTGCCAGCGTGATGCTGTGGATTGTTTGGTTTTGCGTGGTGTTCTCCTATTACGGCATGTTCCTGTGGTTGCCGAGCGTGATGATGCTCAAAGGGTTTGATATGGTGAAAAGTTTCGGTTATGTGCTGGTGATGACGCTGGCACAGTTACCCGGCTATTTTACCGTTGCCTGGCTGATTGAACGTGCAGGGAGAAAAGCAGTACTGGTGGTCTATTTACTGGGAACGCTGATCAGCGCCTATTTTTTCGGTGTTGCGACCAGTGCCCCACAACTGCTGCTCTCCGGCTCGCTGCTGTCGTTTTTCAACCTCGGGGCCTGGGGGGCGCTTTATGCCTATACGCCAGAACAATACGCAACATCGATTCGTGCTACCGGTGCAGGAATGGCAGCGGCAGTGGGGCGTATCGGTGGGATCTTTGGCCCGCTATTGGTCGGCGCTTTAGTCGCAAGCGCCGTGCCCATCAGTGGTATTTTTGCCTTGTTTAGTCTGGCAATACTGCTTGCTGTCTTTGCGATTCTGCTGCTGGGGCAGGAAACGCGACAGCGTGCACTGTAGCGCCTGGCATCGATCGAATGAAAAAACGGGGGCCAGGTGGCTCCCGTTTTTTTGCCTGTTTTACAGAAACGTTTAATGCAATAGACCTAACATCCAAGGTGACAATGTCACTTATTGGTGGTTAAAAAGAGTAATTAATCCTTGGAAATGCTATAAAACGATTAAATATCGCAACGGTTTAGCGATGATTTAATAGCAACCGGGTAATCATTATAGAATAAAGTGTCTGTTTACTTGCTTATTGTAATGTTTGTTGATGTTAATGATCGCCAAGGAAGTGAATTTTTCTATGATATTCAATTCTGTTTCGTCAACTACTCGCCCACATGGGCTGAAATTGCTCACCGTGGGGGTGCTCGCATTGATTGTGGCCGGATGTTCTACGCCGCGCTCAACGTTAGTCGATCGTGGCGATTACATCGTGGATACCACTCATCCGGCTAAAGGCCAGAATGAGCGTGTCCGATTTCTGATTTTACATTACACCGCGCTGAATGATGCGCGTTCGCTAGAGGTGTTAACCCAAGGGCAGGTCAGCGCGCATTATCTGGTTGCGAAAAATCCATCGCTGCGGAATAAAAAACTCGTAGTGATGCAACTGGTACCAGAAGATATGAGAGCCTGGCATGCGGGTGTCAGTAATTGGAATGGCCGGGTAAATATCAATGACTCTTCGGTGGGCATTGAGATTGTTAACCTCGGGTTTACCGATAACATGCTTGGCGTTCGTACCTGGTATCCTTACAATGAAACGCAAATTACCGCGCTTGCTGCGCTGACCAAAGACATTATCAAGCGTAACAACATCACACCGGATAATGTTCTGGCACACAGCGATATTGCACCGCTGCGTAAACAGGATCCTGGCAAACTGTTCCCCTGGAAACGGTTTGCAGAGATGGGCGTTGGTGCCTGGCCTGATGATGCAACGGTGAACAAGTATCTTGCCGGACGGCAGCCGAGTGCGCCGACCGATGTGTTGACGCTTCAGAAAGCATTGCATCAGTATGGTTATGATAAAATTCCGCAAAACGGTGAGTTGGATAAAGAAACTCGTTTGACCATTAGCGCGTTTCAAATGCACTTCCGCCCGTCGGATATTGAAGGTAATGCCGATGCACAAACGGAGGCGATTGCCAAAGCGCTGGTGGAAAAATACCGAACCTGAACCCGTGACTACCCTTTCTACTGCCAAGGAATTGCTCAAACATGCTGAATTATCGACGTTGCTTTTTTCTGCTGTGTTTGGTGTGTGGAGTGCTGGGGTGCAGTAGTAAGGGGAAAATTATCCCTCCCGCTGTGGTTGAGGCTCCCGTCCGCGTTTCTCCGGCTGTGCCGGAGAACGTCAAGGGTGTTTGGCTAACCACGCTTTCTGGCCTTGACTGGCCGACGCCTGCGTCAAGTGATGAGCCGTCAGATGAGCGCCGTATTGCGTTACAAAAACAGGCGCTGATCGACAAGTTGGACAATCTGGTTAGCCTGGGAGTTAACACGGTCTGTTTTCAGGTAAAGCCGGATGGCACAGCGTTATACCGCTCGGCGTTACTGCCGTGGTCTGATGTATTAACCGGCGTGGTGGGCAAAGATCCCGGTTACGATCCTTTGGCCTTCATGTTGGCTGAAGGGCATAAGCGTGGATTGCGCATTCACGCCTGGCTCAATCCCTACCGTGTGACCAGCAATACCCAGCCGAAAACCGTGGCCGCGCTGCGCCGCACTCTTAGTGCGTCGCCCTCTAGCGTTTATGCGTTGCACCCAGAATGGATACGCACGGCGAGCGATCGGTTTGTGTTGGATCCCGGTATCCCAGAAGTGCGTCAGTGGATCACCAATGTGGTGGTGGAACTGATTAACAACTACGCCGTGGATGGCATCCATTTTGACGATTACTTCTACTACGAAACCCCCGCGTCCCGTTTGCAAGATGATGCTACCTATAGGCAATATGGACAGGGGTTTGTCGTCAAAGGGGACTGGCGGCGCAATAATACGTTGCTATTGATTGAGCAAGTATCGATGGCAATCAAAGCGGTCAAACCGCAGGTTGAGTTTGGCGTCAGTCCGTCGGGCGTGTGGCGCAATGCGGAGAATGACGCTCGCGGTTCGGATACGCGCGGTGGTGCGGCCTATGACATCTCTTATGCGGACACTCGGTTGTGGGTTGAACGTGGCTTGATTGACTATATCATCCCGCAAATCTACTGGCCTTTTTCACGAGAAATCGTCCGTTATGACACACTGGTAAAATGGTGGGCGGATGTGGTAAGGCCAACAAAAACGCATCTCTACATTGGTATCGCACTGTATAAAGTCGGTGTGCCTTCGCAAAAGGAGCCTGATTGGGCGCGGGACGGCGGCGTGCCTGAACTGCGGCGGCAGTTGGCGCTCAATGAAGCGCTGCCGGAAGTGAAAGGTAGCGTGCTCTTTCGTGAGGGATTTCTTCATCAACCTCAAACCGTACCGGCGGTAGATTACCTCAGAAAGCACTGGGGTAAAGCGGGTCTGATCCTTGAAAGAGGTGGCCGCAACGGTTGAGCCTGTACATAAATTTGTGTAATTGCCTGATTTTGATATGTTCAATCCAACATCAAAAGCAGGTTACTTTATGGACGAAAAACAGTTGCAGGCTCTGGCTAATGCACTGGCCAAAAATCTCA
>NZ_JBPETA010000079.1:0-13887 GCF_051710365.1 Symbiopectobacterium sp.
GGTATCGGTGCTATGCTCGACATCGCTCAGTCCGGTTGATGATTTGGGATCTTTATCGATTGATCAGATCGCTCAACTCGGACTGAGTTCCCTTCAGGTGATCTACTATTCGGAACAGTTATTTAGACGCAGATCACAAAACGAGCGCTGTGGTGTTGATTATTTCAAGATAAATGGAACGGAGTTTCATTAGGAAAACGGAAAAGGCAGTTTTATGACAGTTTTACGCTGAGAAGGGTGTGGTGAACAGGGAGAGCGTTTGTGCAGATAATAAAAAACCCCGCGAACGGGGCTTTACGGTGTGGAATTACAGAATCCGACTGATCAACCTGTCGATCCTGATACGGCGCAAGCGGCGTATCAATTTACGCACTTTCACAGGATATTGTGCGATACCTTGCAAGTCGGTATAGCTCTGGAGCGGCGTGGTGTATGCGCGAATCTGCTCCAACTCTTGCAACCGCTGTTCCAGCAGCACTTTTTCAGGATCGTGGATCAGGATGGCGTTTTCCAAATCTAAACGCCACGCGCGAGGATTGAGGTTATTGCCTGTCAGCAACTGCCAGGTATCGTCGGACCACAGCCCTTTGAGGTGGAAGCTGTTATCCCCATCCTTCCACAACCGCACGGTTAACTGCTGATTGTCGATATAACGCTGCAAGCGGCTGACGAAACGGCGCAGGTTGATTTCATACAGGTAGGGCAACGCACCGATGATCTTGAACGGCTGATCTTCGGGAATAAAGAAATCGTTAGCCGTCTTGTCGCCAATGATGATCTCCACCTGCTTGCCCTCTTTGAGCAGGCGCACCACGTTTTTGATCAGCAGTGCGGGCAGGTTGAAATAAGGGGTGCACATTACCAGCCGATGCTCGGTACAAAACATCAGGTGATGGATAGTATTATTTAGCGGGCTTTGTTTACCCAACCCGACTAACGGCGTGACCGTCAGTTCCCCATTGACGCCCTCACTGCCGGGCGTGTTGTAAGCCAGGGTGCGCAGCGTTTGGCGGAATTGACGAATATCCGCTTTGATTTCCAGATTTTTGGGCCGCGAACGGCTGTCCAGACGTTGCACCGCCGGATCGTTTAGCAGCGTAGTGATGTAGCCCGACATGGTGTCGGCCAGCGCCGTATTATGGATAAGCTGATAGCGATCGTAGCGATACTTATCATGCTGATGCAGATAGACATCGTTCAGGCTGGCACCGCTATACAGCACGCAGTCATCAGCGATGAAGCCCTTCAGGTGCAAGACGCCGAGCGCTTCGCGCGTATTGACCGGAATACCATAAATGGGAAACTTCACGTCAGCGTGTTTTTCTGCCATGTTGCAGTACCAATCCGCATTGGTACTCGCTGATTTGTCACCAATGCGCCCGCGCTGCGCACGGTGCCAATCGACCAACACACGCACGTCGAGATCGGGGTTGCTGCGCTTGGCGTTGTAGAGCGCAGAGAGTATGCCCTGTCCGCCGTCATCCTGCTCCAGATAGAGTGCGACCAGATAGACTCGCGTCTTGGCCTGTTGGATCAGGTTAATCAGCGCGGCGCGAAACAGTTCAGGGGAGTGTAACGTCTGAATGCCGTCCGCTGCTTGAGGGATTTTGGGCAGTTGTGCAAGGTGTTGTTGGTATTTATTGCGTTTAAATGTAGACAACATCACAGTGCGTTTCTTCTCTTATTAGTCGGCGCAAGGCCGTCATTAATGATGTCAGGGGAATGCCGAATCGGGCGATGATACCACTACTTTTCGGGCGTAGTGAGTAAGTTTTACCGTTCATTACCAGATTGACCGCCAAAATAAACGCTCTGTCACGCAACATCTTGTGTGTTCAACGGCAGCACCAGCGTGACAATCCCTTCGTCCAACTGCACGTCTACCGTGAAACCGAGTTTCTTCGCCAAGGCGACCATGCCCTGGTTATGCGGCATGGTGATGCCGTTCAATTGTTTTAATCCGTGGCGACGGGTGTAATCAATCAACTTGATGAGCAGACGCTTGCCAAGCCCCATCCCTTTACAGTCTGAACGCACCAGCACCGCGAATTCAGCGGCAATATTATCGGGATCGGAAATGGTGCGCGTCACGCCAATGATTTCATCACCGAACGCCGTCGGGCGCACCGCAACAAAAGCCATTTCCCGATCGTAGTCGATCTGCGTCATGTACGCCAAATCTTCATGGTTGAATTCTTTGATTTCACTGAAATAACGGTAGTAGAGATCTTCTTTGGTGACGTTGCCGATAAAGCGTTCCAGCAGCGGTTCGTCCTCGGGCAGAATGGGGCGAAACAGGCAATACTTCTGATTATTGAGCTGCACCTGTTCTTCCAGCTCTTGGGGATAAGGGCGGATGGCCAATCGGGATTGGGGATCGCCAGAGAAAGGCGCGAGATGGAGTGTGACATCCAGCAGGGTGAATTCACTGCCCGATGCCAGCAGCGGATGAATATCGAGGCGATGTACTTCCGGGCAGTCCAGGATCAGGTTGGATACCTGCACCAGCAGCCGGCTGAGCCCGGCGATATCCAATGGATGCGGGGCGCTGCGCCCGCGTATTTTTCCGCTTTTCAGCGCTTGCATTATCAGGTAGCGCGCCAGCGTCATATTGAGCGGTGGCAAGGCCACCGCCGCCTGCGAATCCTTGTTCCACTCCACGCTGCCATCGCCCAATAAAATCAGCGGACCGAAGATTGGGTCCTGTTCTACCGCGATACGCAGCTCTTGTGCGCCAGCGCGATTCGCCATGCCTTGTACTAACAGCCCGTGAATGCGAGCCTGCGGATAGGCACGTTTAACACGATCGATAATCGCATCGGCGGCTTGCTGAACTTCGTGGGCGGTGCGCAGGTAGAGCATCACCCCCTGTACTTCGGATTTGTGCGGGATATCCGGCGAACGCAGCTTGATGGCGACCGGATAACCAATCTGTTCGGCAATATGCACCGCTTCCGCGCTGTCGCTGGCAATCCAGGTCGGCAAGGTGTGCAGCCCGTAGGCGTGCAAAATCGGCTGAACTTCGTGGGTATCCAACTGCGTTACCCCATCCATCAACGCCTGATGAATCAGTTGATGTGCCTGAGAGACGTTGATGCCGAGATCCTGCGGCAGGGCCGGCGTTTCCATCAGTTGCTTCTGGTTACGCCGGTATTCCACGATATGCATAAAGGCTGTGACCGCCCCTTCAGGCGTGCGGTAAGTGGGAATGCCAGCCTCATTGAACAGACGACG
Organism: Symbiopectobacterium sp.; assembly: GCF_051710365.1. Classification (NCBI taxonomy): domain Bacteria; kingdom Pseudomonadati; phylum Pseudomonadota; class Gammaproteobacteria; order Enterobacterales; family Enterobacteriaceae; genus Symbiopectobacterium; species Symbiopectobacterium sp. Next base: position 3,235 of record NZ_JBPETA010000079.1, read on the forward strand.
AGCCTCTTGAGAGGAATATTCGCCACACCAGTTGGTGAGTAAGGTGATGCGTTTGCCGCGCGGATGTGCCTGACAGCAGGCAATCAACTGCTGCGCGCTTTCTGTACCGGGCGCGGCGGCGCTCGGTGCGTGGATGATCAGCAGAGCGTCGTAGTCATCGCTGTCCAGCAGCACCGAAAGCGTGCTGAGATAGCGCGCAGCGGTAGCATCGTCGCGCAGATCGAGCGGGTTTCCGATGTGGACTTCCTCGGGCAATATGTCGCGCAGCTTCTGCTGTGTCTGTTCCGTCAAGGTTGCCAGTTTGCCTTGTCGGCTAAGCAGTTGATCGAGCGCTTGTGCGGCTGGTGATGCGCCGTTACTGACAATAAGCAAGCGCTCACCGCGCAGCGGGCGCAGGTGGCTCAGCGTTTCCACCGCGGAGAACAGCTCGTGGGTGTCTCGTACTCGTAGCAGACCGGCACGCTGGATAGCCGCATCGTAGGCGGCATCCAGCCCGAGTTGGTGCCCGTGCAGCAACTGCTGAGCAAGCTGAGTTCGACCGCTCTTGATGACCAGGATGGGCTTGTTTCTGGCGGCGCTGCGCGCGGCAGAGAGAAAACGCCGCGCATCCTTAAGCTGCTCAAGGTGCAATAAAATGGCGCTGGTTTTACCATCACGCGCCAGGAAATCGAGGACATCGTCCACATCGATATCCAGGCTGTCACCCAGTGCGATGAAGTAGGAAAAACCGATGCCGCGCTGCTGCGCCCAATCGAGAATGGTATTGGAAACCGCAGCGGACTGAGAAATAAACGCCAGCTTGCCTTTGACGATCGGCACGAGAGAGAAGCTGGCGTTGAAACCTTGCCATGGTGCCAGTATCCCCAGACTGTTCGGACCCAACAGACGCATGGCATAGCGGCTGGCGCAGGCTTTGAGCTCTTCCGACTGTGCGGGGGGGCGAAGAGAGAATAATCACGGTTTTACAACCGCGCTGACCCAACGCGTCCAGCAGCAGCAAATTGCGACTGGCATGGGTACAGAGAACTGCCAGGTCGGGAGTGATGGGCAAATTTGCCACATCGGGATAAGCCAAGTACGCCACAGACGGCACGATATTTGGGCGTGACGGGCAGGATAGGACCAGTGAAGTGACCGCCCAGCAGGTTTTGCATCATGAGAAAACCGGCGCGCCCCGGTTTCTCCGATGCGCCCAGCACGGCGATCGATTTTGGTCTTAATAACGCTTCTAACCCGCGCTGACTCATGGCTCGCTCCCGACAGAACAGAGAGCTGAATCATAGCGGTTTTTATGCCTTTATGCTGTGACAGTCGATGAAATTTCCTGCACAGGGCGATGTGCTTTACCAGCCAGATAACGTTGACGAAAGCTGTCGAAGTGATTGAGCAGGCCCTGGCTGGCATCATTATCACCCGCCTGTTGCAACAGTGCGGCAGCAATTTCCGCCGTGCAGTGTTGTCCTGCGCTACTGGCTTCGCGCAGTTGGTAGCGTGAGAGTGATTCAACCGCAAGCGACAAAATGGGCAGCGCATCCAGATAAGGGCTTTTGCGAAACATCTTGCGCGCTTCCGGCCAGGTGCCGTCCAGCAGCACAAACAGCGGCGGCTTGGCGTTATCTGGTAAACGGTGCAAAACCTGACGCGACGGCTCGGCTTCATCCGCAAGAAAAACCAGATAGGGCTGATAGTCCGAGGTTTGCAGTGCTGCCAGCAATGCCGGATCAGGTTCAGTGCGTGACCAGAGAAAGGCCTGGGTGTCAGGCAGAATATCGGCAATCAGGCGACCGGTATTGCTGGGTTTTAACGGTTCGGTATCGAACATAATCAAACAAAAGCGGCTGCGTGCCGAATGAGGGGTGATGGTGTCGCACAGACAGTTGGTCACCGGCAGCAGGCAGTGTTGACAACGTACCACACGGCAGCCTCGGGCCCGAAAAGGGCGGGTGGAGCGTTCCAGACGGTGCTGGCGCAAACGAAGAACAGCGTTATCGCGCATAGGGGGTCGCTAAAAAGCGCTATTCTACTTGACGCACTGGAGGACAGAAAGCCCCAGTGCGGCTTTTATTACATGGCTTAACGGCTCAAATCGTTTCATCTAACCAGTTTTCGAACGGCGTTTTCGGCAACGCACCGCTCATGATATCTACCGGCTTACCCTGTTTAAACACCATCAGTGTCGGAATGCTGCGAATACGAAAACGGGCGCTTAATTCCGGCTCAGCTTCGGTATTCACCTTGATAAAGCGAACGTTACCCGCGCGCTCTTGCGCCACCGCCGTAAAGATCGGGGCAAAAGCAACGCAGGGACCACACCAGGGAGCCCAAAAGTCGACGACCACAGGCAAATCGTCTTGCAACAGCTTGTCGAACGTGGCGCTGGTGGCATTGATCACCTCACCGGAAAACAGCTCGCTGCCGCAGCGGCCACAGGTTGGGCTGTCGTGAAGGCGTTCTTCAGGCAAACGGTTCGTGGTGTGGCAGGATTCGCATACCGTGTTCATAGGCGACCTCAAGTCATATAACGGCTAAAATAGATGTGCTGTGGTCAACGTTGTGCCAAAACCAGAGGGCAGCTTGAAAAACAACAGCATGTTGCAAAAACGTAAACGTATTATGGTGATGGCCGTCTGAAGAAACAATGTGGTTTCCTCAATGATTACAATAGACATCACCGTTGTGATTCAGGTTTCGGTGTCATCGTTTGCTCTGGTGTCACGGAAACTCCGCTTTTATACCCGAAGTCGGTAGCGTCGCGGGTGTACATCAGGTAATCTTCGCGCCAGCGCGTTGGTGGAGAAAATAATGAGCGATTCAGCGGGTAGTAAGAGCGGAAAGGTCCGCGTGATGTACGTCCGTAATGAGGACGAAAAGAAAAATTCGCGTACCGGAGACGGCGCGCGCGATCGCCGCAATGATAACGAAAAAACCGGGCGGCGCGACAACCGAGACAAAGACGGGCGCAGCAAAGGGCCGTATGAGTCTCGCGACAACCGGGACAAAGAGGGGCGTGGCAAAGGGCCGTATGCGTCTCGTGACAATCGGGATAAAGACGGGCGCGGCAAGCCGCGTGATAATCGCGACAACCGCGATAAAGATGGGCGTACCAAACCACGCGATCCGCGTGACATGAACCCGCGCTATGTGCGTGAAAATCCGCACCGCAATAATGACAACGCTGGGCGCGATGATCGTGCAGATTACGGTCGCGGCAGTGATTCACTGTGGAAAACCGTGTCGCGCGCACCGGATGCCGCAGAGACACCAGACCACGGCGGGATTGTGGGCAAGAGCCGTCTCGATCCTGAGCAGATTCGCCGTCAGCGTCAGGAAGAGACGCGGGTTTATGGTGAAAACGCCTGTCAGGCGCTGTTTACCAACCGTCCGGACGCCATTGTGCGCGCCTGGTTCCTGCAAGAGGTGACGCCGCGTTTCCGTGAAGCGTTACGCTGGATGGCGGCGAACCGTAAAGCCTACCATGTGGTGGATGATGAAGAACTCACCAAGGCGTCTGGCACCGATCACCACGGCGGCGTGTGCTTCCTGATCAAGAAACGTCAGGGATCTGATGTGAATGATGATCTGGCACAGGCACAGGCGAAGGAAACGGATTGCGTGCTGGCGCTGGAAGATGTGGGTAACCCGCATAATCTGGGCGGTATCGCGCGCTCCTGCGCGCACTTTGGTGTCGAAGGGGTGCTGATTCACGATCCGTCGTTGCTGGAATCTGGAGCGGCAGTGCGCACGGCAGAAGGCGGCGCAGAGCATGTGAATGCCATTCAAACCGATAGTTTCCCTTCAGCACTGGATGCGTTCCGCGCCGCGGGCTATACCATCGCGACTACCTCCAGCCACAAAGGGCAGCCGCTGGCACAAACCGCATTGCCGAAGAAAGTGGTATTGGTGGTGGGGCATGAAGGTGATGGCCTGACGGACAGCACCTGGCAGCAGGGTGATTTGCCGCTGTCTATCGGTGGTACGGGTAAAGTGGAAAGCCTGAATATCTCCGTTGCGACGGTTATTTTGCTGTCGGAATGGTGGCGGCAGCACAGCATCACTGAAGAGTGATGTCCGACTGGTGATTAAGTCACTTAACGCCTCGTCATCCTCGGCGAAAGCCGGGGATCTCTGCTAGAAGAAACGCGTTTTACCGGCTAGAGATTCCCGCCTTCGCGGGAATGACGACTGTTTTAGGTAAGGTTGTCAGCAACCTTACCCCACTCTATTAATGAGCGCCGCCGCCCCCGGTAGTAAACGGTGGTCGCGCAAACCACACCAATATCATCAGTACCAGAAAGACCCCTGCCGCTGCCCAAAAGATCTCATTGGCCGAAATGATCAACCCTTGATTGGTGATCTGTTGGGCGATGTAGGCGGAAGCCTGCTTCTCACTCATCCCCATCTCCATCAACTGCTGATAGGAGCCCTGAGCAATGGGGTTGTAAGGCGTCACCGATTCGGTGAGGTGCGCGTGGTGCAGCGATTCGCGCTGTGTCCACAATGTCGTCGTGATCGAGGTACCGATGGAGCCGGCCAGCGTACGCGCAAAGTTCGAAAGGCTCGATGCCGCCGCCAGTCGCTCTGGGGGTAATCCGGAAAGCGTAATGGTGGTGAGCGGCATAAAGAAGCAGGCCACGGCGAACCCTTGCACAAATTGCGGCCAGGCCGAGGCACCGAAATCCATCCCCGGTTCAAAGGTATACGCACGCCAATAAAAGCACACGGCATATATAATGAAGCTGAACGTCACCAGCTTGCGCATATCCAAACGCGGTGCAAAGCGTCCAATGATTGGGGAGAGCAGCACAGGCATCAGGCCGACTGGCGCTGAGGCAAACCCAGCCCAGGTTGCGGTATAGCCAAAGACCGTTTGCAACAACTGAGGTAACAGCACGATGGAGCCAAAATAGAACATGTAGGCCAAGCTGATACACAAGCAGCCAATGGTGAAGTTACGCGATTTAAACAGTGACAAATCCACCACCGGGTGGTCGTCGGTCAGTTCCCAGACAATCAGGAAAGCAATGGCGACCACCGCCACCACGGTCAAAATGATTATCTCATTGGAACTGAACCAGTCCAGCTCTTTACCGCGGTCCAGCATCATTTGCAGGCTACCGATCCCGATAATCAACAGCGCCAGGCCGATGGTGTCAATCGGTCGAATTTCGGTTTTGGTTTCGCGCCCCTTCAGGGTTTGCATCACAATGACCACAACCAAAATACCTAACGGCACGTTGATAAAGAAGATCCAGCCCCAGTGATAATTATCGCTGATCCAGCCGCCGAGAATCGGGCCACAAATGGGTGCCACCACCACCGTCATCGACCAGAGCGCCAGTGCAATACTGCGTCGGGCAGGTGGATAGTTACTCAATAGCAAGCTTTGCGACAACGGAATCAATGGACCTGCCACGATCCCCTGAAGCACACGGGCGAAAATTAGCATTTCCAAGCTAGTGGAGACGCCGCACAGCCATGACGTGAAGGCGAACAGTCCCGTTGCCCACAAAAACAGACGTACCTCACCGATGCGTTTGGCGAGCCAACCGGTAATCGGAATGGAAATTGCATTGGCTACCCCGAATGACGTGATAACCCAAGTGCCCTGGGAGTTTGAGGCTCCCAGGTTACCGGCAATCGTGGGGATGGCCACGTTAGCGATGGTCGAATCCAGCACCTGCATAAAGGTCGCCAATGACAGCGCGACGGTCATCCAGGCCAGGGCCGAGCCTTCAAGCGGTTTTCTCTGCACGCTCATCTCCTGCGAGGTTATTCCGCATTAGCTCGAATGATGGTGTCGATCAGGGTATTGACCGGGGCCAGATCCAGCGTCAACGCATCGCTTTGATATGCTGGTGCGCTACGCGGTGCATCGGAAAGCACTTTCCCCTCTACATTGGCGGTATCGACTTTCACCAGCGTGGAAAGGCCAATACGCAACGGGTGCTCAGCCAGTTGCTGCGTATCCAGCTCAATACGCACGGGCAAACGCTGCACGACCTTGATCCAGTTACCGGTAGCATTTTGCGCAGGCAGCAGAGAGAACGCGCTGCTTGTCCCCATATCGAGGCCGACGACCTTGCCCTGGTACACCACATCGTCACCGTAGATATCACTGACCACCGTGACGGGTTGGCCGATACGCATATTGGCAAGCTGCGTTTCCTTAAAGTTGGCATCCACCCATAAATGGTGGGCGGGCACCACGGCCATCAGCGCTGAAGAGGGGGTGATACGTGCACCAACCTGTACGCTGCGGCGAGAAATATAGCCATCCACCGGGCTGACAATACGGGTTCTTTGCAGTGCCAACCAGGCATCACGCAGATCGGTCGCGGCTTGTTGCACACCGGGTTGTTGCTCAAGCGGCGTATCAAGGATCATCGCGCGATTGGCCTGATATTGCTGCTTGGCCACTTCCAGTGAGGCGCGCGCGCTGGCGACGGCATCACGCGCGTGCTGCACATCTTCGCGGCCAATGGCATTCACATTACCCAGGGCTTCACGGCGCGCAAGGTCGCCCGTGGCTTTGTTGAGTTCTGTTTGATACAGATCGATGTTGGCCTGATATTGTTTGCTGTTGATCATCAACTGGTGCGTCTGGCGCACGCTGTTGGCCAGCGCGGTCTGCGCACGTTCGAAAGCCAGTTGCGCATCGGTCGCGTCCAGTTCGACCAAAACTGCCCCCTGCTTGACGAAATCGGTGTTGTCCACGTTGACGCGGGTGACGCTGCCGCTCACCTGGGACATCAACTGCACCTGATTACCTGCTACATAAGCATCGTCGGTTTCCTGATGGTGCCTGAGCACCTGATACCAGTAGACGAACCAGATGCAGCCAACCAGTAAAAACAGCATGGTTAGCATGGTAAGTACCCGTTTTCGCTGGTATTTTTTATTCTTCGTAGGAGCCTGCGGCGTTGGGTTTTCCACGCTTGAACTCATGGTGTTTTCCTCTGCTTCAAATGTCATTTTTTCGTTATTTTTTATCGGAATGCGGCGGATAACGATGTCCGATTCTTACACATGCGCTGCGAGGCAGAGAATCGGCCAACGCAGCCTTTACCCATGATGAAACTTAATCGCTCCGGCTGCCGTGAGGCAGCGGAACGTGGTCCGTTTAATGAACGGTCATGATACGAACGGGTATTGATCCAAAAACACCAGGCATCTGGCAAACACGCCAGTGCGTGTGAAGATGTATTTAAGGTAAGACAGTATTGTTATTATCGGTCTGACGAGATCATGGATTATCGATCTTGTCCATTTCGTCCAGCCGCACCAGCAATTTACGCATCAGCACCTCCAACTGCTTCTGCTCATCTTTTTCCAATGCTGACCAGAGGAAATGCAGACTCTGGTGCTGCGGTGGCAACAGACGATCGAGAAACGCTTTGCCTTCATCTGTCATATGCAAGTGTAAGCAACGACGATCGCTATCGCTTTCACGGCGTTCATTTTCTAACTCATCGGCAATGCGCATGGCATTGGTACGCGAAGAGCCCAGTGCGGCGCTCAATTCTGATGGTTGAATACTACGTGATTCCTGAGATTCCAGCGTAATCAGTGCCATAAACAACGTTTCGTTGATGCCTGTTCCCGTAAAATCTTGTTGCGGTGCTCCAGAATCTTGTTCTGCATGCACAAACGCACCAGCAATATTTCCTGTTGAGGAAACTCTGGATTGCGCGATGCGCGCAGATTGATCATTTGTTCGATGGGCGAGAAGGAGCTGTTTTTATCGAACTCAGGTTTTTTGTCACGCGCGCCACTTTCAGTGCGCCCGTGCTTGTGTACAGATGGACTATCCATTTTTATGTGAACCTCATTAATCACGATCAGTATAATAACTAAAGTTACTAATCGGGTAAACGATATTTAGTCGCATTGTGTCGTCGACTTTGTGACAGAACGTAAGTGACCTTCTGTAATGTAACGTGAACCACTAATAACGTGCTGCTAACACAATGATATTAAATAATTCCCAATGAAAGGTATTTAAAAGCAATACCGCAACAAAACGCGCCCAACAATGTGGATATGACAATGCTGCGTGTCCGGTAGAAGCAGAGCGTGAGCGTCAGACAACTGATGAGTGTAGGCAACAACTTGTTAGTATGCTGTTGAATCTCTGGGACGCTGGAAACGATCAGCAAGGCGCAGATAGACGCGATGCCAATGCTGTCAAGCACCGCCCCCACTTTGCCGCGCTTGAGTGAGCCGGAAGCGCGGCTGGCTCCCAGACGGAGTGGCAGGTAGCGGAATAAAAAATTCACCATGCCGACCAGCACTCCAATCAGCACTATTTGGCTATTCATGCGGATTTTTCCCCCTGTTGAGCCATGACGGGTGGTGCAAGAAACAGTGCGGCGGCGCAGCCACTGCCGATACCGACTAAAATCGCGGCCGGAATGGAGAACAGCAGTAACCCAAGCAGGGCGCCACCCAGTGCGCATACCACGACCACACTTTGCCGTTTTTTAAAAGAAGCCAACAGGAAACTGAGGAACAGCGCGGGCAGCATGAAGGTAAGTGCCGCCTCGACGGCGGGGTACGCTTTCAACGGTCCATTACCAAATAACGCGCCGATCACTGTGCCACAGGCCCAGGAAATCCAGGAGGCGGCAGCGACGCCCAGCATCCAGTTTTCACTCCAGCGGCGATTGTTTTGTGCCAGCCGCGCTGTCGAGGCGGCGAAGACTTCATCGGTCAGCCCAACGCCCACAGCGGTGTCTTGCGCGTAGGCAGGCGCTGCAAGATACGGTGCCACAGCGCCGGGCCATACAGCACATGGCGCACATCCATGGCCATGACGGTAAACGCCGCCACCCAAATGGACATCCCGGCGCTGAGCAGGGCGGTAATCACAAACTGGCTGGCGCCGGCGTAAATCACGCACGACATAAAGACCGCTTCCCACGGTGAATAGCCGAGTTTGACTGCATTCAGACCAAAAGCGAAGGCGACGGCGACGGGAAGATAACCGATCACAATCGGCAGGCTACTGATCACCCCTTCGGCAAAGGTGGCGTGCAGAGAGGCGTGTTCAATCTGCTTCTCCTGCTGTTGGCTTATCATTGGCTAACGTGTCGTTTAATAGAATGGGTGGTTAATACCCTACCGATAAAACGGCGGATGTGCCAGAGATGTGACACATCCTCATCGACAGCCCTGTCAGCCGTGTTTTCGGCCGGGAATCCAGATAAGCAGCATCAGCAGGCTCACTGCGGCACCCGCATAGCAAACGCCTGCCCAGCCAGCGACCTGATAGGTGGCCGCAGACAGCAAAGAGCCCGCAGCGCCGCCGATAAAGTAGCTGGTCATGTATCCGGCGGTGAGCCGGTTACGCGCTTCTGGCATCATCTGGTAGATCACGCTTTGGTTAGTGACGTGCAGGCCCTGCACGGCAAGGTCGAGCACGACAATGCCGACAATCAGCGGCAGCAGTGACGTGGCACCCATGGCAATCATGCCCCAGGACAGCAACAGCAGCACTAGACCCACCGTGGTGGTTAATGTGGCCTTTCCCTTATCGACCAGACGACCTGCGCGGGTGGCGGCCAGTGCGCCTGCCGCCCCAACTAAACCAAATAGCCCGATAATCCCTTCTGAGTAGTGATAAGGCGGTGCCGACAGCAGAAATGCCATCGAGGTCCAAAGAATGCTGAAATTGGCGAAAGAGAGACACCCAAGTAGTGCGCGTACGCGCAGCACGGGCGTGCTGGCAAACAGCCGGAAAATGGAAACGATCAGTTGCTCGTATTGCAGGTTATTGCTGGACGGTAAACGCGGCAGCGCGCGCCACAGTACCAACGCCATGATGACCATCAGTACGCTGGCTACCCAATATACGGTACGCCATCCTCCCAGCGTGGCGAGTGCGCCGGCAATGGTGCGTGCAAGCAGAATGCCGAGCAGCAAACCGCTCATTATCGTACCGACCACCTTACCGCGGGTTTCGGGGGTTGCCAGCGTTGCCGCGAGCGGCACCAGCAGTTGGGCTACCACGGAACACAACCCCGCAACCCCGATACCTGCAAGCATCACCGGCAATGTGGGAGCCAGCGCGGTAATCACCAGTCCCAGCGCGGTTAACAGCGTCATGGTGACAATCAGCGTGCGCCGTTCAAACATATCGCCCATCGGCACCAGAAACATCAAACCTACCGCATAGCCCACCTGTGCAGCGGTGACAATAAGCCCTGCCTGATTAACGGAAAGCTCAAAGGCTCTGGCGATGGTTTCTAATAGCGGCTGGGCGTAGTAATTACTGGCAACGGCCAATCCGGTTGCCGTTGACATGATGAGCGTTAAAGGAAGACTGAGGCCGGTCTGGGCCTGTTGAGAAGACATGAATACTCGCTAGCGTTCTGAAATGTGTGGGCGTGATTGTAGCAAATCCGTTAAGAGTGAGGGCGTTTACGGGAAACGGAATCTGAAGAAACAGGCCCGAGCGGGCCTGTGTCAGACTGAGGACAAAGTCCGTTGTTAGGTGAAGTGCGGCGATGGGGTCGTAGCGGCGTAAGCGACCCTGTACACGATTCTGTGTAAATGCCTTTTCTCAGTAGTGACCGTCCAGACGATCACCGAACTCGATAATAAAGCGGCTCATAGCCATACGCCAGTCCCTCAGCGGCATCGTCCATTTTTGTG
>NZ_JBPETA010000080.1:0-13883 GCF_051710365.1 Symbiopectobacterium sp.
GTTACGGATGGTAACGTGGGGAGTACTCATGCTGATTGGTCTGCAAAAAGCAGTAATAAATTCAGAACTTCAGAATACCGTCAAGTCCCGAAAAAAGAAAAATCAGGTGCGGAATGACGGGTGAAACACGGCGGTTAACGCAGCAGAAAAAAGCGCGGGCAAGCCCGCGCTTTTGCGTTTTATGGTGTGACTTCCGCCCCAATTTCTGGTCCGGCGTTCACCAGCGCCTGGCCGGCAGGGGTGTCGGTATACTTGTCGAAGTTGGTGCAAAAACGCTGTGCCAAATCTTCGGCTTTCTCTTGCCACTTCGCCCGGCTGGCATAGGTGTTGTGCGGATCCAGAATCTGAACATCGACGCCGGGCAGTGAGCGCGGAATAGCCAGATTGAAGATCGGCAACGTATGCATTTCAGCATCATCAATGCTGCCATTGAGAATGGCATCAATGATGGCGCGGGTGTCTTTAATCGAGATGCGTTTTCCCGAACCGTTCCAGCCGGTGTTCACCAGATAGGCTTGTGCCCCTGCTGCTTTCATGCGTTTTACCAGCACTTCTGCATAACGCGTGGGATGGAGCGACAGGAACGCCGCACCAAAACAGGCGGAAAACGTCGGCGTAGGCTCGGTGATCCCGCGCTCTGTGCCAGCCAGTTTGGCGGTGAAGCCTGACAGGAAATGGTACTGCGTCTGGTCGGGCGTCAGGCGCGATACCGGCGGCAGAACGCCGAAAGCATCGGCCGTCAGGAAAATCACCTTACGAGCGTGTCCCGCTTTGGAAACCGGTTTGACGATGTTGTGAATATGGTAAATGGGATAGGAGACGCGGGTGTTCTCCGTTTTGCTGCCATCGTTGAAATCCACGCTGCCATCTTCCCGTACCGTGACATTCTCTAGCAGCGCGTCGCGTTTGATGGCACCGTAAATATCAGGTTCCGCTTCTTTCGACAGTTTGATGGTTTTGGCGTAGCAGCCGCCTTCAAAGTTGAACACGCCATCATCATCCCAGCCGTGCTCGTCGTCGCCAATCAACTGGCGCTTCGGATCGGTGGACAGAGTGGTTTTTCCGGTGCCGGACAGGCCGAAGAAAATGGCCACATCCCCTTTTTCACCGACGTTGGCGGAACAGTGCATGGAGGCGATGCCCTTGAGCGGCAGCAGGTAGTTCATGATCGAGAACATCCCTTTCTTCATTTCGCCGCCGTACCAGGTGCCACCGATCAGTTGGATCCGCTCCGTCAGGTTGAAGGCGACAAAATTCTCTGAGTTCAGCCCCTGCTCCTGCCATTGTGGATTGGTACATTTCGCCCCGTTCATCACGATGAAATCGGGCTCAAACTGCGTGAGCTCATCCTCTTGCGGGCGAATAAACATGTTTTTGACGAAGTGGGCCTGCCAGGCAACCTCGGTGATAAAACGCACTTTCAGACGAGTATCAGGGTTGGCTCCGCAGAAGGCATCGATGACAAACAGACGTTTGCCAGACAATTGCTCGGTCACCAGCTGTTTCAGGTGGCTCCAGACTTCTTGCGCCATGGGGTGGTTATCGTTCTTGCCTTTGCCTTGATCCGACCACCACACGTGTTCACGCGAGGTGTCATCACGAACGATATATTTATCTTTGGGCGAACGACCGGTAAAAACTCCGGTGTCGACGGCGATAGCGCCCAGCTTGGTTTCTCTGCCGCGTTCATATCCCTCCAGGTCGGGAGCGACCTCTTCCTGGAAAAGTACTTCATAACTCGGATTGTAGACAATCTCGCTGACATCGCGGATTCCATAAGCGGCGAGGGCTTGTGGTGCAATACCTTTGATCTGCATATCGCTACTCCTCAATAGTTATAGTCATACTGATAATCATTGTACGGAGTAAGCCTATTTTAGCTGGGATAACAATCATAAAATTAAATAATTTAAGACATGGTTTTGTTTAATTTTCGTTAAGTGAAGCGATTCTTCTTCAGTGGGGGCGAAAAATGAAAACGGGCACCGAAGTGCCCGTTTAGTCAGTAGCTTGGTATTAATGATCTCTACGATCAATGCCTTGTGGCGTCTGCGCTGGCGTGACGAATATCACTGATTTCGCTGGCGCTGAACAAGTAGTGAGTACCACAGTAATCGCAATGCATATCGATTTCTTGTTCCTGCTCCAACATCTCATGCAGATCGGCATCCGACAGCGTCATTAATGCATCTGCGCAACGTTCACGTGAACAGTGACAGTGAAACGATACGGCCTGCGGCTCGTAGAGCGTCACCGATTCCTGATGGTAAAGGCGATACAACACCTCGTTCGCAGGCAGGGTAAACAGCTCTTCGTTTTTGATGGTTGTTGTCAATTGCACCAGATGATCAAAATCGTCGTGGCCGACGTGCTGGGCGGGCAGCACTTGCAGCAGCATGCCTGCGGCAATCGGGCGGCCTTCATGCTCCCCGCTGCGAATAAACAACCGGGTAGGCAACTGTTCGGATTGCAGGAAATAGTTTTCCAGACGACTGGCAACCGAATCGCCCTCCAGACCCACCACCCCTTGATAGCGCTCACCTTCCTCGGGCGTGATGGTGATCACCAGATAGCCATTACCTACCATGTCACGCAGCGTCGCGTTAGGCGCAATCTCACCTTGCAAGCGGGCAACGCCGCGCATTTGCTGCTGATTATTGCCATTGATGACGGCGAGTTTCAGCGGGCCGTCGCCCTGAAGTTGTACGGTGATATCGCCATTGAACTTCAACGTGGCCGTCAACAGGCTGGTGGCGGCAAGCATATCACCCAGAATCAGGCGCACCGGTGCCGGGTAGTCGTGGTTTTCCAGAATCTGTTGGTAGGTATTACTGACCGTCACCAACTCGCCGCGAACGGCATGATTTTCAAACAGATAACGGTGTAGTTGGTCATGGTTGGACATGGTTTCTCTCTTAGTGGTCAGGAACTACTCTGAATCGCTGCGCCCGTCATACTTCAAGTTGCAGGTGCGTTGGCTGCATTCGCTCACCCGAATCACTTACCTGAGTAAGCTCATCGGGATTCACTCACTTGCCGCCTTCCTGCAACTCGAATTATTTAGGGCGTTTATTTAAATTTTATCAGATCGCGCCGTTCTTTTTTATCGGGACGACGATCCGGATGCGGCATTGTCAGGGCGTTCATCTTGCGAGCCAAGGCGACCTTTTCACGTTTTTCGACGCTTTGCTCGGTCTCTCGATACAGCAATTGCGCTTCAGGTGCCAAGCGACGTTGTGAACTGAGGGCCGAGACCAGCACGGTGCGTTCATCGTTGCCCTGGCGCAGTTTGATTTCTGCATCCAGTTCTACCAGCTTGCTGGGCTTGGTGCGCTGCCCATTGTAATGCACCTTGCCACCGTCGATGGCTTCGCGCGCGACAGCCCGGGTTTTGTAGAATCGAGCGGCCCAGAGCCATTTGTCCAGGCGAATACCGTCATCTGACTCGGTCTTCTCTTTCATATCAACCTCTTGCTCATATACGTCTGGCGCATAAAACGCATTATCAGGACGCGCGTTGCACCATGCGTAAGGTGGGCAGGAACGCCAGATAATCATTCATGGCTGGATGGCGAGCAAAGGATTTCTCCTGCTGGCCTGAGTCCGGATTGGTGACCCCCAGGCAGTAGCGCAGGCCAAACGCTTTGGCGGCATCCAGAATCGGTTCGCTGTCATCGATAAACAGCGTGCGTTCAGGATCAAATCCTACCTGCGCGTGCACCTGTTGCCACAGTTGCTGATGCTCTTTCGGATACCCATACGTATGGGTGGAAAGTAATAAATCAAGGTGTCTGTCGAGCCCGGTATGCGCCATTTTGACAGCCAGACCGTGTGGATGGGCGTTGGTAAGCAATACACGTTGTTTGCCACTGGCGGCCAATGCGGTGAGAAACGGCTCGGTATCGGCGCGCAAACGGGCGCGTGCGCCTATTTCACTGGTCATCTGATAGATATCAAGACCGAGGCGTTCGCTCCAGTAATCAAAGCAGTACCAGTTCAATGTGTGTTGAACGGCGTGATACTCCTGGTCAATCACCGCTTTGGCATCCCTCAGGGAGATATCCCTTTCCACGCTCAGTCGCTGCGGCACCAGTTGCAGCCAGAAGTAGCTGTCAAAGGCCAGGTCCAGCAGGGTGCCATCCATGTCCAGGATAACGGTATCGATATCATTCCAATTGAGATCTTGCTGCATCTGTACTCCGGTAGCGGCGCTGGCATGCTGTCTGCGGTCGTCAGCAACGGGTCGTGTTTAGACGCGCCTAATCATTCATCCGGTAGGCGCGGCCTTCCATCAAGATAGGTGTAGCGAGTCGGGTTGAAAAGCACGCATCGTAGTACTGTTTGATATCACGTTCGCGCTGCTGGCTTTTGCGCATTTTTACCAGCATCAGCACCAGATTGGCAACCAGTACCACCGAGAGCACCAGCATCAATAACCCAGTGCCGAAATAGCGCCACAGCGTGATGGCGTCAGGATCGCTGCGTAAATTGATGTGCTGCGTTCCGTTGGCATCGGTGGAGAAGTTGTGTGATGACCCCTTTGGCGCTAAAGGGAGTGTGCAGCAGCATGGCGGAAAGCCGTTGCAACTCTTGCCATTGCTCTGTTGCATGATATTCATTAAACGGTTTGGGTGGCAGCGGGTAGTTTACGAGTTGGCGGCCTTCGTCGCTGCGGATAAGAAAGCCGCTGGGTGGCGGGCTGTTCAGCGAGTCGGTGGCCGCGTTAATCTCTTGGTAGAAAAAAGACTCCGTGGCGCTGACCACCAACGATTCCAGCGATTCAGCATTAACGGAGCGCAGCAGAACGTTCATCCCCTTAAGCGATCCTGATTTTGCGCGTCTGACCAAGGCATCCCAGGTTTTCACATTGCCCAGATTGACCAGCGCATTTTTCAGCCGCGTGCAATCCTCTTCACGTGTACACAGATCCTGGGTTTTCAGCACGATATCAGAGAAATTGTTGAGCAGTACCATACCTGATTTCTGAATGGCGGACGCGAGCTGCGTGCTGACTTTACCTTCATCGTTGGTCACGGGATGCAACTGTGCGTTCACCACGGACAGTAGCGCTGACGCTTTTTCGATCACGTCCGATTCAGGTAGCGGTAACGACCCGGCTTTGTTCCAGTAGATGGCAGAGCAATCAAATGGGGTAAAAGCATAGGGCTTTACGTTACTCGGATAGCGGTTGCCCGCAGGCACATCGCACATGCCGGTGCTTTGAATGTCCAACTTATCGCCGATTTTCAGGTGGGCGTTTTGCAATTCGTCAACCTGTACCACTTTGATATTCTGTGCGCTATGCAGCCAGCTCATGCTCAGGTTGAGCGGTAATTCCAACGGCAAGAAGCTGAGCAGCAAGATAAGGGGCAGTAGCGCACCCGCAGAGAGAATCAGGTTTTTTCCAAAGCGCTGGAGGGGGAAACGGCTGACTTCCTCGTGGAGCGAGAGAAATTCGCCTTGGCGAACGACCTGACGATTCAGATAGATATCGACTTGGGTTTTCTGCGCCAGATCGTAGGCGATATAAGGTTGCCAATGGGGTGGATAGATAAGATCGATATTGCCCAGCGAAATATTGCCAATCTGCTCCTGGTTCGATTCGCCAAACAGACCGAGGCACTGTGGCGTGCCATTCAGGCAATGTACCTCTTGCAGTTCACGCTCGGAGGGGGCGCGAAACAGCTGCCAGCAGCTCCAGGCCGCCAGCAGCACGGCGGCAGCGGCAAGCCAGGGCATCACCGCCAACGGCGTCATCAGACTGATAAAAAATAGAAGAAAAGCCCATGAAATCAACAGTGATTCCCGAATGCCTGAGGCGTGATGCACTGCGTACTCTTCTCGTGTTTCCTTGCGAACGGCAACCAGCTCGGCGCGTTCATTCCCCTCTTCTCGAATCGAGGCATTACGCTCAGGTATTAACGGCGGCGGTAAAATGCTCTGATCGCTGTGCTCAACGCATTCACTCAAGGAATGTCCGTTGAGCGCAACGACCAGCGGGATTGAGCGGGTGCTAATCAGCTCAATATGGTTGTTCTCGGTGATGTACTGTTCCCAGTCAGCAGGCAGGTGTATCTCTTGCGTATCAATAAAATAACGCCATTTGTTCGCGGTGCTGGTAGTGAGGCCATAACGCGTAATGCTGTGGGTGAGCACATAGACGCGCGGATCCTGGCGAGTACGCTGTAACACAGGCAACGTGCCGGACGCTGACAGTTGCAGATTGGCGAGTGTCAAATAGCGCTCAATGGCGGCACGCTCATCGTGCGTTAATGTGCGTTCTCGCGCGTGCATGACGGCGAAGGACGGTTTTGTAAAGGGCAAATGGCGACGCATACGGTATCCAGTGTAACTTCCGATGACGATAAGACAGGCAAACAATAGGGATAAAAGAATAACTATTGTGCTCATGCCATCCTCATTCCAACGCTGATAATTTGGATACTAGCAAACTTATCCCGAGAGTGATAATCCATATGTCATTGTTAATCAGCTTGAATCACTCATTAACGCAATAAATTTTTCCCATATTTCTCCGATCTTACCAAGAGAAAATCAGAAGGAAACATGGGGAAAATCTGAATTTATTGTGATGTGTTGACTTTTATTTTTTTCGGGGAAAAGCCGTAATGTTTGTTATTTGTTGCGATTGCGTAAATTGAGTCTTTTCAGAGTTGCGGTAAGATAGCCTGTTAACGCACAATGTGAGCAACATCAAAAAAGAAAATTAACGTTTTTTTTGCATTCTGCGGCGTTCCCGTTACGGAAAAAGAGGTGCCGGTTCCTCACCTTTTTTTGACGGATATCAGTTTTTTTTTTTGCTGTCGCAGGAATGCCTCGTAGGGCGAATATATTTATGGATAACAATCTGAAAAAACCGAAAATTCTGAACGTAGAGACGGTGGCACGCTCGCGTCTGTTTAACGTGGAATCGGTTGATCTTGAGTTCAGCAACGGCGTGCGCCGTGTGTATGAACGGATGCGCCTTTCGGGGCGAGAAGCGGTGATGATTGTGCCGATTATCGACAATCAACTGGTGCTGGTGCGCGAATACGCCGTCGGTATCGAGCAGTATGAATTGGGGTTCCCCAAAGGGCTCATCGATCCGGGGGAAACCGTTTTTGAAGCGGCGAATCGTGAATTGATGGAAGAAGCGGGATTCGGCGCACACCAGATGTCGCTGTTGGCGACGCTGACGTTGGCGCCTTCCTATTTCTCCAGCCGCATGAATATCGTGGTCGCGCGTGACCTTTATCCGCAGACGCGAGAAGGGGATGAGCCTGAGCCGCTGATTCCAGTGCGCTGGCCATTGGATAATTTGCTGGGCCTGTTGCAGGAACCGGATTTTCGCGAAGCGCGTAACGTCAGTGCGCTGTTTTTAACGCGCGAGTGGTTGGCAGGACAGACACCTTCATCGTCCCCGGCCTAGGCCGGGGAACGCTTGCAGAAATAATCCGTTTGGTTTGTAAGCGATTCCCGCCTGCGCGGGAATGACGGTAAGGTGCTCGTCCGTGGCGAAGCGTTAAAACAGCTCTTCGCTCTGACCGTTTTCCATCAAGGTGGTGCCTGCCTCGTGGACTTCAAACTCCGTAGGCTGAGTGCCATCGATAAAATATTCCGCACGGCTTTTGCTACCGCCGCTGGAGAGTTTACCGGTGTAGCGATCGATGGTGACGGTAACGACGCCTGGCGGCGGTGTCAGCGGCTGTTCTGCTACGCCTTGCAGGGCGACTTTCATATAGTCATCCCACGCAGGTTGGGCGCTCTTTGCGCCGCCCTCATAACCCGATATCTGATCTTTAATCGCACCAGAAACCGTACTGCGGCCCAGATCGCGGCGATGGTCATCAAAGCCAATCCACACCGAGGTGACAAGGTTGGGTCCGTAGCCGGAGAACCAGGCATCTTTGGAACTGTTGGTGGTGCCGGTTTTGCCGCCGATGTCATGGCGCTGCAAATCTTTACCGGCACGCCAGCCCGTTCCCATCCAGCCGGGTTCGCCAAAGACGTTACTGTTGAGCGCACTCTTCATCAGAAACGACAACGGCGTACTGATGACATGCGGAGCATACGGCAGCGTACTTACCTGCGCTTCGGTTGGCGTGACGGCATCAATCTGTGGTTGAGGCACAGTGCCCTGCTGCTCTTGTGAAGTGGTGACGTTCTCCATGCTGTCCGTTGAGAGTACGGTTGAGCGCGGTGTTTCACCATAAACCAGCGGCAGATTGCAGGTGTCGCACACGGTTTTCGGCGTTGCGTTGAAAAGCGCGTTACCAGCGTCATTCTCGATACGGGACATGAAGTAAGGGTCAACCAGGTAACCCCCGTTGGCCATCACGGCATAGCCTCTGACTACTTGGAGCGGCGTGAAGGAGGCAGCACCCAGCGCCAGCGATTCGGTACGCACAATGTTTTGCTGCGGGAAACCGAAACGCTGTAGGTAATCAGCCGCATAATCAACGCCCATGGCGCGCATCGCTCGCACCATCACCACGTTTTTAGACTGACCCAGCCCTTGACGTAAGCGAATCGGACCGTCGTAGGTTGCCGGAGAGTTCTTTGGACTCCAGTCTGAGCCAGCGCCCGCATCCCAACGGGTGATCGGCACGTCGTTGAGGATGGTAGCCAGCGTCAGCCCCTTATCCATGGCGGCGGTGTAGAGGAACGGTTTGATATTGGAACCAATCTGACGCAGCGCCTGCGTGGCGCGGTTGAACTTGCTCTGATTGAAATCAAAGCCGCCCACCAGCGCTTCAATGGCACCGTTGGTCGGGTTCATGGACACCAGCGCGGAGTTGACGTCCGGCGCTTGTCCCAGCCACCAGTCGTTGCCCACTTTACGCACCCACACCTGCTGGCCGGTTTGCACCACATCGGTGACGCGGCGCGGCATCGCCCCTTGCAGTACGTCGGATTTAAACGGACGCGCCCATTTCATACCGGCCAGGGGCAGCACAGCGCTGCTGCCATCGGCCATCAGCGCGGTGGCTTTGTCGGCATCGCTTTGGGTAATAACTGCGGGGTTTAGCGGACCGTAGTTAGGCGTGTTTTTCAGTTCATTGATAATGCGCGTTTGATCCCAGGCGCTTTCACCCACTTTCCACAGCACTTTTTCCGGGCCGCGATAGCCATGGCGCATATCATAGGCCATGACGTTATTGCGCAGCGCCTCTTCTGCGGCGAGCTGACGTTTCTTGGTGATGGTGGTGTAGACCTTGTAGCCATCGGTATAGGCGTCTTCACCGTAGCGTTTCACCATCTCCTGACGCACCATTTCGGCCAGATATGACGCGGAGAAGGCAATCTCCGGTGCGTGGTAGTCGGCCACCAGCTTCTCGTTACGCGCCTGATCGTACTGGGCCTGCGTGATGTAATTTTCATCGCGCATACGGGCCAGCACCACATTGCGGCGCGCCACGGCGCGATCGTAGGAGTAGAGCGGGTTAAAGGTGGACGGTGCTTTAGGTAAACCGGCGATGGTGGCCATTTGGCTCAGCGTCAGTTGTTCAACGGAGCGGCCAAAGTAGACGTGCGCGGCAGCACCCACCCCGTAAGCGCGATATCCGAGATAAATCTTGTTGAGATAAAGCTCCAGGATCTCGTCTTTGGTCAGCAACTGCTCAATGCGGATCGCCAGAAACACTTCTTTGATCTTACGGATCAGCGTGCGTTCTGGGCTCAAAAAGAAGTTACGCGCCAACTGCTGCGTGATGGTACTCGCCCCTTGCGATGCGTGCCCGGAGGTCAATGCAATAGTGGCGGCGCGCACAATCCCTACCGGATCGACACCGTGATGCTCGTAGAAGCGGCTGTCTTCGGTAGCGATAAACGCGTGGACCATTTCAGGCGGAATCTGACCCAACTTCAGCGGAATGCGACGCTTCTCACCGAACTGGGCAATTAGCTCACCGTCGGCGCTGAACACCTGCATCGGCGTTTGTAAACGGACATCTTTCAACATTGCTACATCGGGCAACTGAGGCTCGATATAACGATATAGCCCATATATCGATGCGGCTCCAAGCAGAATGCAAGTCACTGCAAGGATAAATAAATACTTTACGAACTTCACCGGGAATTTTCCATTCAGTAGCGTGTGGACAGTTTCTAAACAATTGCCCGCTAGTATAAAGGTAAGCCTGCACTGTGGATACGTTCTTTTATTCAGCACACGTTTTCAGCAACGCGTGTCCTTCTCAACGACGAGGGAGAGGTCGCATTGAACATGGCTTATCACCATTGGCAGGTCGGATTAGATATACAAAACGGATGTCTGCGTGCCCTGGCCGTACAGCGCCGCCGCCATGGCTGGCAACTGCGTCAGTGGTGGCAAATCCCACTGCCTGCGGACACATTAAGGGAGGGGAGTTTACAGCATTCCGACGCGTTGTGCGATGTCCTGACGCAATGGCGGCGGGTGCTACCGCGCCGAATATCGCTGCGCGTTGGCTTTCCGGCCCAGCGCGTGTTGCAGCAGCTTATGGCGGCCCCTGACAGCAGTCTGCGGGAGCCGGAGCGCGGGTGGTATATTGACCATCAGGCGGCGCGCCAGTTTCCCATTGGTCGAGAATTATTGGTGCTCGACTATCGCAGTGAGCCCCAGTCACCGGGGGCGTTGCTGATCACCGTGGCCAAACGTGAGGAGGTGGCGCAGTGGCAACACTGTCTGCATCGTGCCGGGCTAACGCCGGATGTGCTGGATATTGTACCTTGCGCGTTGCGCACCATGGCCCAATTGGCGGGGGTGGCTTCCGATTCCCTGTTGTTGCACCGCCTTGATACCGATCACTGGCTGTGGGTTTCGCCGTTATCACAGCCGCTGTCGTTTGGTGTTATCTCACAAGACGTGGTGACACAGTGTGGCGATATCGTTACCTGTGTGAGTAATCACTACACTGGTAAACGCGGCGAAATCACGTATTACAGTGGTGAATGCGGCGAGGACATCCCGTTCTCTGCGCACCCGCTGGCATCGTGGTCGCCGTTTGACATTTTGCATCAAGCCTATCCGCCGCTGCCGCTTAACCCGTCCCAGTTTGTGGTGGCGGGCGGTTTGGCCCTGCGGGCGGACGATTAATGCACGCCTTTCGCGTCAATCTGTTGCCATGGCGTCAACGCCGATGGGTACGAGATACTCGCCGTTGGTGGCTGCGGCTGCTGTTTTTCCTGGGGAGCTTGTTGATCGCGTTGGCGGTGTGCCATGGGGGGCTTGACCAACAACGTGGCACGATGGAGGAAACGCTGCGCACGTTGCAACAAAAGCACCTCGATGACAGCGCACAACTGCGCGAGGTACAACGGTTGATGGTCGCCCTGCAACAGTGGCACGCGCAGCAGCAGGCAGAAAATAAAACCAGAGTGCATAACCGGGGTTATGAACAGCTGTTAAAGCAGCTGGCGCAGTGGGTGCCTGATGGGTTGTGGCTTACCGCCATCACCGTGCAGGATGGCAAGGTCTATCTGACGGGTAGAAGCCATGAGTATGCCGACATCGTGCACTTCAGTTCCCGACTCGAAACCGAAACAGTGCTGACGTCAGTACGTCTGATGCAAACACGGCAGGAAATAATGGCGTCACTCGAGGGTGACGTGCCGGTATTGACGTTTCACCTTCAGGCGGATTGGCACGTTGAGCGCCTTTCTTTGCAGGACGAGTCCTATGATGAGTAGTGCGCGCTCTCTGTGGCTGAGGTTTATGGCAACCTCACGATGGGTGCAGTGGTTGGTGCAAGGTCTGGTGATGGGAATGCTAGCCGCGTTGGGGTATTACACGGTGCTGCAACCGGAACGTGCCGCCGTGGAGCGCTTGCGACAACATCTTTTGCACTCGAGCGAGGAGAACGCTGCGTTGGTACTGCGTTTGGATGATTTCCCCGCACTGGCGACGTTGCAACAACAGTGGGATACCTTGCCGGATAAACCGGTTCATCACGCGACGGTGGCGCTGACAGAGCGCCTGCTGCTGCCGCTCTCTGTATCGAATGCGGCATTAATAACATTACAACATCCGAACATCCCCCATCTAGAACCGTGTAAAATGATAGTAAGTACTGACTTTTTTGGTGCGTTGATGCTCATTCAGCACATCACTGCGTCCACGCAACCGCTGCATATTCACTCGCTCTCCATTGATATGCAACACGAGGTGTTGCATCTGGAAATGCAGCTTGCTGTTCCTGACTCTGGTGAGGAGGCGCAACGATGAAAGTGACTCATGGCTGGATGCTGGTGCTGGCGCTGTGCTCACCGGTAGCACTCAGCGATCTTGCACGCACAGGGCGCGATCCCTTTCAGCCAGCCGCCAGGCACACAGTCGATGGGGATGAAATTGCGCGATGGCGGCTGGAAGGTGTGATTTGGGATACCGCAGGGTGGTCTGGCTGGCTTTCTGCGCCAGGGGAACCTTGGCTCATGGTGAACGTGGGCGATGCGCTGGCATCCACGGGGTGGACAATTAGCGCCATCGACGAGCACGGTGTTCTGGTGGAAAAGTCGGTGGTGGATGCAACAGGACAAGCACGCCACTGGGTGCGAACGCTGCCTGTTGCACGGTCATCGCGCCATGGCGCGATACGCTGAGTTTTGCAGCGCTGCACACGGAGGGAAGCAAGATGAAAAGGCCAGGGAAGCTGAGTGCTGTGGGGGTGTTACTGTGTGCCTTGCTGGGAGGACATGCTGTATTTGCCAAGGCGCTGATGCCAACCATTTCATTAGCGTTTGACGATGCGCCAGTGCAGAAAATCGTGCAGGCGCTCGCTGAGCACCAACGGTTGAATGTGGTGGTTGCGCCTGAGGTTAACGGCGTGATGAGCCTGCGCTTGAACCACGTTCCCTGGCAGCAGGCGTTAGACATTGTTGCGCTTCAGGGCGCGCTGTCAATTGAGCGCAGGGGCAATGTGTTACTGGTGTCTTCACTCGCGACAGAAACTTGTCAGACAGTGTTGGAAAATCGCCTTTTCACCCTGCAATACGCCGATGCGCAAGAGGTTGCCGCCAGCGTGCTGGCACAGCGCAGTACGCTGTTATCGGAACAGGGTAGCGTGAGTGCTGATACGCGCACCAATACCCTCTTGGTGCGCGATGTCCCGGCGATAGTGCAGCAGTTACAGACGTGGATTGACACGCTGGATAGGCCTGTTGCTCAAGTACAATTAGCCGCGCACATCGTCACCATCAGCAGCGAAAGTTTACGGGAATTAGGGGTGAGTTGGGGCATGGGTGAGCCGACGCAAGCGAGTCGAACGCTGCGCCTGAATGACTTTAACGTTAACCTGCCGGTGGAATCGCCAGTGGGTAGCGTTGGATTCAATCTGGCGCGCTTGAGTGGCAGATTGCTCGATTTAGAATTGTCAGCGCTTGAGCATGAGAACTAGGTTGAAATCATCGCCAGCCCGCGTCTTTTTACTGCACATAAGCAGATGGCCAGCATCAAGCAGGGTACGGAAATTCCCTATCAGGTATCCAGCGGCGCTAGCGGTGCGACCGCCATCCAGTTTAAAGAAGCGGTATTGGGCATGGAAGTGACGCCTACGGTGCTGCGTGAGGGCAAAATTATCCTCAACCTGAAAATCAGCCAAAACCTGCCAGGGCCGGTGATTAAACAGAGCGACAATGGCGAAACACTCGCGATCGATAAACAAGAAATTCAAACCCAGGTTACGGTGTCTGATGGTGAGACGATTGTGTTGGGTGGAATTTTTCAACAATAAAAAAATCGAGGGGAACGAAAAGTGCCGCTGCTGGGTTCACTGTTTCAACGGCTTTGTTGAATAAATAGAAAGTTTGGGTAATCATCGGATCAGATCACCATAGTTGTTTCAAAATCAGGTCTCCATGGCAAAACAAAATTTTAAAATCACTAACTGGCCCTCCTATAACAAGGC
>NZ_JBPETA010000081.1:0-13735 GCF_051710365.1 Symbiopectobacterium sp.
CATGGCGATGGTCAAAGCGCTTAACCGGATCACGCTATTAGGAATGCCGAACAGTATTCGCATCACGTAACAATCGACCCGATGGGGCACAGTCGTTACAAGTTCTGATTTATTCAACAAAGCCCCAGTTCTCTTGAACCAGCACGCATTTCATGCCGAGGTGCGCCGCCACGGCAGCAACCTGACGCGTTTGGTTCGACTGAATACCACCAATCGAGACCAGCGTGTCGCACCCTTGCTCCAACGCTTCTGGGATCAGGTATTCCAGCTTGCGGGTTTTATTGCCACCAAACGCCAGGCCGCTGTTGCAGTCTTCGCGCTTGGCATAAAGTTCAACATCACCGCCCAGATGTTCGCTCAATCGCTTCAACGGCGTGATGGGAGAGGGACCGAAGGTCAGCGGATAGCGGGGAAATTTCTCCAGATTCATCATCAAGCTCCAAAATAAAGTGGCATTAGGGAAACGGGAGATGGCTATTTCTTCGGAAATATCCTCACGCCGTAAAAACAGACTAACAAATTAATGATGAATTTAAATTGCGTTATCAATCAAATTTTCGACCATAAAAAACACTAACAAACATTACCAAGGATAAAAAAATCACAAAAAGTAAAAATAAAGAAATAAAATTAACTCATTTTTTTAATGTTCAGGCATCCCATGGCGCTGCCGCAATTGGCTGTCCATTTCCGTCAGCGTTTGCTTGAGAAACTGAAAAAAACTTGCCAACAGCGCGGTTCGGGGACGCCCGATCTCGGTCTGAATTTGCAGCATACGTTGCCCCAATGGTTCGACGTTAACGCAGCGGATCTGAAGCTCGTCGTTGAGCATGTGCCCCATCACCGAAAAATGGCTACAGATACCGATCGCATCGCGATCGTTACGCACATAGCCAAATACCGCAGAAAATTGGTTGCTGGTAAACACCGGTTCGATAAACACGCTGTTCATTCGGCAGCACAAATCGAACAGTTGCCGGATGGTGGCGGTTTGATCCGGCAACACCAACGGATAGGCATTCAGATCGGACAAAGCGAAATCGCGCGTCGCCAGCGGGTGATCTCGATGCATAAATGCGGTAACCGGTGCGGGAAACGAGGCGATGACGTCAACCCCCAGCTCCGCTGCCAGGCTAAACTTAATGGCCACATCCCCTTCACCGTGCCGCACCCACTCCGGCACCTGCTGGCCGCTGCCAACAATCAGGTGGAAATTGACTTCAGGGTGCAACTAGCGAAAACGCGCCAGCAGCAGCGGCACCAGATTCAACGCCAGGCCATCGGTACACACCACGCGAATCGGGGTTTGCTGCCGAGATTTGAGGCCTTCCAGTTCAGCGATCGCCAGCTTCATATCCGCCATGCTGCGTCTGACATGGTTTGCCAGAATTTGCCCGGCATCATTGAGCACCATACCGCGCGCACTGCACTCAAACAGCGGCATACCCAGACGTTTTTCCAACCGTTGGATATGTCGGCTAATCGCGGAAACCGCTACGAAAAGTTGCTGGCTGGCAGCGCTCAGCGAACCGGTACTCACCACGGCCATAAAGTAACGGATTTCGGTATTGTGCATGGCTCCCCCTTGCGCTGAAAAACGACAACGCGCGCACCAAAAAATTGGCGCGCGCGAGTGCTGAGGCAATAGATAGACAGTTCTGAAACGAATGCGCCTGTCAGCGATAGGATCAAGCAACGATGGCGGTAGCCGCGTGCTGCTCTCGCTGGCAACACACCGCCGCCCCCTGCTCTGCCAGATCCCACAGCATACCGGCCATCAGTTGCAGCGCCTCCTGTGCGACCAATTGCAACAAATGCTCATTAGGGGCGTGCTGGCTACAGGCCGGGTAAGAGTGCGGCACCCACAACGTCGGCAGCCCTAAGGTTTCGGAAAAACAGGCATTTGGCAGGCCACCGCCAAAGTTGGGCAGGATGGCGGCTTTTTTCCCGTAGTCCGGGCAATTCGAGGCTTCGCCCCACGCTACCCAGGGATCGCTGGGATCGAGGCGCGTCGCGGTAAAGCAGTGATCGGGGGTAACCATCGTGACATCTTCAAACCCGTGCGCATCCAGATGTTCACGCAAATAACGTAGAAAATTATCCACATAGCTACCGGGCACGTAGCGCATATGGCAGTGCGCCCGCGCCACTGGCGGGATGGCATGGGCCGGTTTATCGGGATTGCCGGTGGTAAAGGCCAGCACGTCAAAGGTATTCCAACTGTAGAGCTTCTCTGCCGCCGTCAGGCCCGGCTCGTTCCAGTCAGGATCGATGGCCGGATCGTTGGGCCCCGCGCCCAAATAGTCGCTCGCCGCTTGCATCAATTCTTCACGAGTCATCTGCCTGCATCCTTCTTCATTTTGCCGTGTTCGGGTCATAATCCACTGTAATGGGAGGAAATCTCGGGAATACCGAGCCCCTGCTCCGGCGTCAACACCGACGCGAGCAGTGCCTGGGTGTAGGGGTGTCTCGGCGTTTCGAAAATCTGCTCGCGCGTCCCCTGCTCGACGATGACCCCTTTGCGCATCACGGCGACGTGATCCACCAGATGCTCCACCACCGCCAGGTTATGGCTGATAAACAGATAAGTCAGACCGAGTTCCTGCTTGAGCGTCATCAGCAGATTGAGGATTTGCGCCTGAACCGACACATCCAGCGCCGAGGTTGGCTCATCGCAGATGAGAATTGCCGGGCGCATGATCAGCGCGCGAGCGATGGCGACGCGCTGCCGCTGACCGCCGGAAAGCTGGCCGGGATACTGCCCGTGGGTTCGGGTTGGCATCCCGACCCGGTCCAACATCTCCTGCACCCGCTGTTTGCGGGTTTCCGGGGTACCGATGTTATGCAGACGCAGCGCGACTTCAACGATATCGGCCACCGTGCGGCGTGGGTTCAGTGAGGAGTAAGGGTCCTGAAAAATCGGTTGAATGCGGGTCGCCAGCGCTTTGCGATCGCCCGCATCGATTTCACGCCCTTCAATCAGGACGTTGCCCGAGGTTGGTGGCAATAGTCCCAGCAGCATCTTTGCCAGCGTACTTTTACCGCAGCCGGATTCGCCCACCAACCCAAGAGTTTCGCCGCGCCGCACGCGTAAAGAGACATTATTGACGGCGGTAAAGATACCGGGTCGCGCAAACATGCCGCGATTAAGACGAAATTCGCGGCTCAGCGCGCAAAGTTCTAACGCCAGATCGTCATTGCCAGGAATGTAGGGGGCAGGTTGTACCGCGCCAAACGCCGTTACCGTTTCGCTCATGCCACATCCTCCCAGGCTTGTGCCTGCACACAGCGCACGTGCTGCTGCGGCGTCACCGCAACATAAGGCGGATTTTCACTGCAACAG
This sequence comes from Symbiopectobacterium sp., assembly GCF_051710365.1. Classification (NCBI taxonomy): domain Bacteria; kingdom Pseudomonadati; phylum Pseudomonadota; class Gammaproteobacteria; order Enterobacterales; family Enterobacteriaceae; genus Symbiopectobacterium; species Symbiopectobacterium sp. The sequence goes on from NZ_JBPETA010000081.1 coordinate 3,344, forward strand.
GCCTGCGCGCTGGGGCAACGATTGTGGAACGCACACCCCCTGCTGCGCACCGATAAGACTGGGCACGACGCTGGGGATCGCCTGTAGCAACTGGCCCGGAACGGTCTTTCCTCGTACCGGGATGCATGACATCAGCCCTTTGGTATAGGGATGTTGCGGGTGCCCAAACAGTTCTTTCACCGGCGCGGTCTCAACAATCTGGCCGGCATACATCACCGCCACGCGATCGGCGATGCGTGCAACCACGCCAAGATCGTGAGTGATGAAAATCACCGCGGTACCCAGTTCCTGTTGCAATTCGCGCAACATGCGCAGGATCTGCGCCTGAATGGTCACATCCAGCGCCGTGGTCGGCTCATCCGCGATGATCAGCTCCGGCTCACACATCAGCGCCATGGCAATCATGATACGTTGACGCAATCCCCCAAACAGTTGATGCGGATACTGCCGCAGACGATCCCCAGCCTGCGGGATACCGACCCGTTCCATTAAATAGAGCGCGCGCGCTCTTGCCTGGGTTAGCGTCACCTTACGGTGCGCGTGCAGCGTCTCGCATAGCTGTTCGCCCAGCGTGTAGGAGGGATTCAGCGACGTCATCGGCTCTTGAAAGATCATGGCGATCTGATCGCCGCGGATCGCCGCCATCTGTTTGTTGTTCAGCGTTTGCAGATCTTGCCCTTTAAAGCGCAGGTGCGTCGCACTGCGCACCGCCTTACGCGGCAGCAGCCCCATCAGCGCCAGCGACGTCATGGATTTACCGCATCCAGACTCGCCCACCAGACACAGCATCTCGCCTTTACGCACCGAGAAATCAATACCGCGCACCGCGTGCAAGGTGCCCCGCGCCGTGGGAAGATCGATGCGCAGGTCTTTGACATCCAACAAGCTATCCTGACTCATGGCAACCTCCTCAGTTACGCCCGTCTATAGCGGTGATATCACGCAGGCCATCACCCACCAGGTTGATGCCGAGCACCACCACCGCCAGCACAATGCTGGGGATCAAAATCACCCAGGGCTGAAAGAACATGTAGGCTTTACCTTCTGCCACCATCAATCCCCAGGAGGGCATCGGCGGTTGTACCCCGAGACCCAGAAAGGAGAGCGTGGCTTCCAACAAAATGGCGTGGGCAATCTCAAGCGTTGCCACCACCGTCAGCGGCCCCAGCAAATTGGGTAGAATTTCCCGCACCATAAAGCAGACGATGCCCCCAGCGTTTTCGCCGCAGCGACAAACTCCTCTTCTCGCAGTTGACGCGTTACGGAGCGCGAGACGATCAGAAAGCGATCCCACAGCAGTAACCCGAGCAGCAGAATCACCACTTTTACCGAGCCCCCCACCAGCGATGCCATCGCCAGCGCCACCAAAATCACCGGCATCGAGAGGCGTACCGTCAGCAGATAACTCACCACCGCGTCCACACGCCCGCCGAAGTAGCCAGCGACCACACCCAGCGTGATGCCAATAACGCCCGCCAGTGCGGCGGCGGCCAGCCCGATCAGTAATGAGACCCGCGCACCAAACAGCAGGCGACTTAAGTAGTCGCGCCCCAGCTTATCGGTGCCCAGGATATGCTCCCAACTGCCCTTCTCATACCAGACCGGCGGGATCAGGCGTCGGCTGACATCCTGCGCATAAGGGTCGTGAGGACTTATCCACGGTGCCAACAGCGCCAGCACCACCACAATGCCCAGAATCACCACGCCCAGCGTCATGCTGTGATGGCCCAGGATGCGCCGCATAGCGCGTTGCCACGGGCCCGGTTGCGGTAATAACCCCGTTTGTCCGGCCTCAGTTTGCGTTACTGTCACAGCGCCACCTCGCGAAAAAAGTCCTAGCCACAATGCGGATGTCTTTTCAGATGCTTTCATGTTGCTCACTCCTAGCGCGCCCGTAAGCGCGGATCGAGCGCCGCATTGAGCACATCCGCCAGAAAGGTGAGAACGATATAGAACACCGCGATAATCAGTACGATGGCCTGCACCACCGGGAAGTCATTGCGGGAGATGGAATCCCACGCCAATTGCCCTAAACCTTGCAGCGCAAACACCGATTCAATCACCACCGAGCCGCCCAACATAAAGCCCAGTTCCACCATCGCCAGCGCGACCACGGGAATAATGGCATTGCGCAAACCGTGTTTGACGATGACGTGAAAACCACTCAGTCCCTTGGCGCGCGCGGTACGGATATAGTCAGCGTTCAACACGTCCAGCATACCGGAGCGGGTAAGCCGCATCAGGGAGGGCATGGCGTAGTAGCCCAGCGCAATGGCGGGCAGAACAAAGTGTTGCCAGGTGGCGTTGCCAGCGACCGGCAGCCACTTTAGCCCCACGGCAAAAATCAGGATCAGCAGCAGCGCAAACCAAAAATTGGGCATTGCCTGCCCGAGCACCGCCGTCATCACGGCACTGCGATCGACCCAGGAATCACGGAACACCGCCGCCAATACGCCGAGCGGAATCGCCACCAACAGCGCCAGCAGCAAAGAAACCGCCCCCAATTTCAGGGTGACCGGCATACGCTGCCCGACTAGCTCCATCACGGTGTGTTCAAAATAGAAAGAACGCCCGAAATCGAGATGCAGCGCGGCCCAGAGCCAATGACCAAACTGCGTGGCAAGCGGCTGATCCAACCCGTATCGAACGCGAATCTGCGCAATCACCTCTGCCGTGGCTTCAGGTCCGGCAATCGCTGCTGCCAGATCGCCGGAAAGGTGCAACAGAGAGAAACTCACCAGCGCCACAGTAAACAACACCGCGAGCGCCACCAGCAGCCGATGAAAAACGTACTTCGCCATAATGCGGCTCCTTCTTGGTCACAACGCGGGAGAAGCAGCGCTTCTCCCGTAGCAAGCATTACTTCCAACTGGACAGGGCAAAGCGCGGCAGTTCATCCGGCCAATCCTGAAAATTCAGATCGGAGGTAAAGGCATAGTGGGTTGAGTAGGAGAACAACGGCGCAATATAGGCCTGAGACGAGATACGCCCCAACGCGGTGGCATACAGCGCAGCACGATCCTGGGTATTGATGGTTTCATCGGCCTTCAGCAAGGTATTGGTCACCTCGGGATCCTTCCAGATGTCATTACCCTTGCCACCAAAGTACGGCGTGGTGAACGCGGTGGCGTCGTTAATCGAGAACGAGCCCCAGGTATTGAACGCCATTGGTGCTTTGCCGGAAATCAACGCGTCCGCCATCACAGGAAACTGCACGTAATGCAGTCGAGCACGAATGCCAACCTGACGCAGATAGCCGATAATCGCTTCTGCGTAATCGCGCTCACGGTAGGCCCAGATATCCGTATCAAACCCATTGGGATAACCCGCTTCCGCCAACAGCTGTTTGGCTTTTTGCGGATCAAACGGGTAATTGACCACCTTGCTGGCATCGCAGGCCACCTGCTCACGGAAGCAGGCGGTGTAAACCGGCTTACTGCCGCCTTTCACCAGATTGGTCACCATGCTTTGGCGATCGATGGCGTAATTCACCGCCTGGCGCACGCGCACATCCTGAAAGGGCTTCCCTTCCGGCGAATCGCTGTGAATGCTCATCGCCACAAAGCCGACGCGCATGGTTTCACCGCTTTTCACGGCGAGGTTCGGCATGGAAGACAACGCCTCAGTCTGATCGGAAGGCACGCGCCAAATCCAATCCACCTGCCCGGTCATCAACTGTGCCAGACGGGTTTCCGGGTCGCGGATCACCACGAAATTCAGCTTTCCGATCTTGGGCTGACCAAGGGGACTCTCTTTGAAGTAATCGGGATTTTTCTCCATGGTGACCCCCTGGCCGGGGATCACCTGCACCACCTTAATACGGGCCGGTGCCGATCGGCGCACGGCTAAAACCCACCAGCTTCACGCTCTGGAAATACTTCGCCGGAAAGAAAGATAGGTGTCGGGCCGGACAGATACTCCAACGCCGCCGGAAACGGTTTGGCTAAATGCAGGCGCACCGTGTAGTCATCCACCTTTTCGGTACGCGCAATCCAGTTGACGCTTTGCGGCACCACCGAGTCGGTATTCGGTCCGGCAATATGTTCGAAGGTATAGACGACGTCATCCGCCGTGAAATCATCGCCATTGTGAAATTTGACCCCTTGGCGTAAATGCATCAGTAATGCAGTCGGAGATTCCCACTGCCAATCGGTAGCCAGTTCCGGTTTGTATTCACCGGTTTTCGGATCGCGGTAAACCAGGTTGCTCCACACCAGATGGGCTAAAATCACCCCTTCCCGCATGGTATTGTGATAGGGACTGACATTTTCTATCTCACTGTCAGAGGCATAGACCAACGTATCATTGGCTTTCCCGGCGTAACTTTGGGCGGCCATTCCCATCAGCACTGCCGTGAACACATATTGTTGTAGCCGTCTTGCAAGTAAACGCGTCATGTTACTCTCCACACCATGAATAAAAGGAGGAATACAAGGATCATCGTTGCGTCCGCTATCACCTCCGGCGGCTCTGAGCGCAGCTCACACAGAGTGTGAAACACATTGGCCGCGCGCTCGGGGCGATTGGGTTGTCCCTGAAAACCATTGAGCGGCATATCAGGCGCATCGGTTTCCAGCAACAGGCTGTCGAGAGGAAGGCGAGAAATCGCCTGACGGGTTTTATTGGCGCGTGGATAGGTGATGGTGCCACCGACACCAATGCAGTAACCCAATTTGATAAAGGCCAGCGCCTGTTGCTCGCTGCCGGCAAATCCGTGCACCACGCCTTTGCGCGGCACATCGATACGGCGCAACAGTTGCGCCAGACGGTCGTGAGTACGTCTGGAGTGCAGCATCACCGGCAAGTCGTAGCGCTTCGCCAACGCCAGCTGCGCTTCCAAAAGTTCGCATTGGCGTTCGAAACGGGGCTCGGCCATATACAGATCCAGCCCGATTTCTCCTACCGCGATCAGCCTGTCATCTCGTTGGCGTAGCTGCTGTTCAAGCAGATCCACATCGCTATCCTGATGATGAGCAACATAAAGTGGATGCAGGCCAAGCGCAGCAAAGAGCGCTGGGTGAGTGTGAGAAAGCGCAATGATGCGCGCAAAATAACGGGACTCAACCGCAGGCACCAGGATATGCGTTACCCCTGCCGTTGCGGCGAGCGCAATACTTGCCACTTCATTTTCGCTCAACGGCGGAAAATCAAAGTGACAATGGGTATCTATAAAGGAAAACGGCCTGAGGAAATGATCCATGCCTTAGTATAACGCGGCCTTAGCGCAACGTTAAACAAGCGCAACGTAAAATCAGTACAGCGTTAAATCAGTGCAGCGTTGCCGAACCTTTTTCCACCTGCACAGTAGCATCAGACAGTTCATCGCCATCTTGCAGGCCGTAATCTTCCTGCAAGATGCCAGCAAGATAATCATTGTTACTTTCCAGCCAGGCACAATCGCTGTCAAACCACTCGGCCCACAGCGCCCAGAAGTTCCCTCTCAACTGCTTCCATCGACCTACCATGATATCGCTATTCATCACGAACCTCCCGAACAAACCACACCGTAATCACACCAACGTTCAGCAAGCATCGCAAACAGTATGCGGGGTGAAGATGACAATCTTATTATGGTTCAGATCGATTTTCGTTAACACCCCGTGCGCAGACTAAAATTTCAGATAAATGGCGATTGTGAGTACGTCTATACCCTAAATAATTCGGGTTACAGGAAGGCGGCAAGTGAATGACAAATTTGTCTGGAACAAATTTGAACAGCGCCTGCGCTGGCCCGTAGGGTGAACCTCAGGGATGAGGTTCATTCATCCCGATGAGCTTACTCAGGTAAGTGATTCGGGTGACAAATCTGCCGGGAGCAGATTTGAACGCCGCTTGCGGCGGCCTCGTTAGAGGTGAGGCCCAAGGATGGGCCGAATAACGAACGCAGCCAACGCACCTGTAACTTGAAGTATAACGGGTATAGCTAAGGTCGCTTAAGTCCCGCGAACAGACTGACCAGAAACAGGATGATCCCGACAATTAAAGACAATTTTGGCCGCACCCGCTGCGGTTCCTGCCAGTCCACCGAATCCCAGCGCCGCTGCAATCAGCGCAATCACCAGAAAAATAATGCCCCAACGAAACATACGCTCTCCTTACCTTAATGAGGGTGAGTGGCGCTCGTCCTGAGGTTAATTACGCATACCGCTGCGTTTCCACCTGTGTTTTATTCTTACGACACCAAGTGCTAATTGGCTTGAGGATGGCGGAGGTTACCCTCCGCCGAATACGTGAGCATTAAAGGGCGACAGGCCCGTTAATGGGTGACGGTCAGATCGTTTTTAACGCTTTTCACACCGGATACCGCCTTGGCGATACTCTCTGCGCGCGCTGACTGCGCGGTGTTTTTCACGTTACCGCTCAGTTGCACCACCCCTTCCTGGGTTTCCACTTTCACGTGGCGCGACGGCACAATTTTATCAGCCAGCAGCTTGGCCTTGATGCTGCTGGTGATGACCGCATCATCGGTATAAGAACCCACTGACTGGGTGGCGTTATCCTTGATTTGCAGTTTGTCACTCACCGACTGTACGCCTTCGGTCTTGGTCGCCACCGCGACGGCTTGTGCCGCCACAGCCTGACTAGGAACAAAACCGGTCAGCGTAACCACGCCTTTGGTGGTGGAGACGGAGATGTCCCCGCTCTCAATGGCTTTGTCATCCATCAGAGCGCTCTTCACCTTGGCGGTGATGGTGCTGTCATCCATATACCCAGAGGCTTTCTGGAGAGAACTGTCAATTTTTGCGCCCGTCGTTGTCGCAGCCTGCTGCACTTTCTGCCCCAGCGTCTCTTCTGCCAGTGCGTTCCCCGCCGTCAGCAGAGTACCCAGTACAACAGCCATCATCGTTTTTGCGTTAAGGATGTTTTTCATCGATTATTTCCTTTTGCTAGGGTCCACGCGGACATCAATCACGCTGGTGTTGGCACTCAATGCAACGCAGCAAAAAACGAGCGTTTAACGTTACTAAATATCACGTAGTCGATATAACGCACTACCTGACCTATCACCAGCAGTGAAACTCACTAATTGTTAACGCGATATTAACTATAGTGCATGGAACGACGATTCCTAGCGGAATAGGGAGGAAAAGTCCCTTTCCGGTGGCATTTCGGATTTGTCCGTGGGAAAAAGGGCGAGAGGAAATCAAATAAAATCAGATTAACCATTTGATAAATAAACATAAAATAAAACCGGCGTTTAAAAAGCCGGACAATGTGCCCGAATCCTTTTAAACGCCGGTTTTTTAACCGACGAAGCCGCAGTCGCCGAAAATCAGTGCTCGTGGGTTTTGAAGAAGGTGACGTCCGGGTAGCGTTCCTGCGTCAAATTCAGGTTCACCATGGTCGGAGCCACATAAGCCAGGTTGTCGCCGCCATCGAGCGCCAGATGCAATTCGTTCTTGCGCTTGAACTCTTCAAATTTCTTCGCATCGGCACACTCCACCCAACGTGCAGTGGAAACGTTAACCGATTCATAGATGGCTTCAACGTTGTACTCTGACTTCAGGCGCGCCACCACCACATCAAACTGCAACACCCCGACGGCCCCAACAATCAAATCGTTGTTAGCCAACGGGCGGAACACCTGCACCGCGCCCTCTTCCGAGAGTTGCACCAACCCTTTGAGCAGTTGCTTCTGCTTTAACGGATCGCGTAGGCGGATACGGCGGAACAGTTCCGGCGCAAAGTTCGGGATACCGGTGAATTTCATCTCTTCACCTTGGGTAAAGGTATCACCAATCTGGATGGTACCGTGGTTGTGTAACCCGATGATATCGCCGGGGAATGCCTCTTCCACATGGGAACGGTCACCCGCCATAAAGGTCAGCGCATCGGAAATGACCACATCCTTGCCGGTACGCACCTGACGCAGCTTCATGCTCTTTTCATACTTGCCGGACACCACGCGCATAAAGGCGACGCGGTCGCGGTGTTTCGGGTCCATGTTCGCCTGAATCTTGAACACGAAACCGGTGAATTTTTCTTCCTGCGCGGTAACGGTGCGGGTGTCGGTATTGCGCGGCATCGGTGCAGGTGCCCAGGCGACCAGTCCATCCAGCATATGATCGACACCGAAGTTGCCCAGCGCGGTGCCAAAGAACACCGGCGTCAAAGCACCAGACAGGAAAGCCTCCAGCTCAAACTCATGAGAAGCACCCTGCACCAGTTCCAGCTCTTCACGCAGCTGTGCCGCCAGATCTTCACCGACGGCTTTATCCAGATCCGGGTTATTCAATCCTTTGACGATACGTACTTCCTGAATCGTGTGGCCCTTACCGCTCTGATAGAGATAGGTTTCATCCTTGTACAGATGGTAAACCCCCTTGAACAGCTTGCCGCAGCCGATCGGCCAGGTGATCGGCGCACAGTCGATCTTCAGCTCATTCCCGACCTCATCCAGCACCTCCATCGGATCGCGGATATCACGGTCAAGCTTGTTCATGAACGTCAGGATTGGCGTATCACGCAGACGCGTCACTTCCATCAATTTGCGGGTACGATCTTCCACCCCTTTTGCCGCATCGATCACCATCAGGCAGCAGTCCACTGCCGTCAATGTGCGGTAGGTATCTTCAGAGAAGTCTTCGTGCCCCGGGGTATCCAGCAGATTGACCAGCGCCTCCCGATACGGAAACTGCATCACGGAAGTGGTGATGGAGATACCACGCTGCTTTTCCATCTCCATCCAGTCTGACTTAGCGTGCTGGCTCGAGCCGCGCCCCTTCACCGTTCCGGCGGTCTGAATGGCCTGTCCGAACAGCAATACCTTCTCGGTAATGGTGGTTTTACCGGCATCGGGGTGAGAGATAATGGCGAACGTTCTGCGTTTCGCAACTTCGCGGGCGTATTCACTTGGAGACATGATTTTCAGGTTTCTTATGTTAACCACCCGGCGAGAGCATCGGTATCAGGATGTTCGCGTCAGGCAAAGTGGGAAAAAAACGTATTAGTCGGGTATTTTCCCTGATTTGTAGGTGAGACACAATCAATCGGCGCATATTCGCGCAATACGCTGGAAATAAAAGGCAACGTATCCCCACAAGCACCAGAGAAAGAAATCTGGCATGCTGTTTTCACCCTGCCGCGTCTGCTACCCATCAGGAGCAACGATGAAAGATTGGAACCCCGCACTCTATTTACGCTTTGCCAACGAACGCACCCGCCCGGCACAGGAGTTGGTTGCCCGCATTGCCCATCCGAATCCCAACACCGTCAGTGATCTGGGCTGCGGACCAGGTAACAGTACTGAACTGTTAACGCAAGCGTGGCCGCACGCGACGGTGACAGGGGTCGATACCTCGGCAGCCATGCTGGCACAAGCGCGCGAACGCCTGCCGCAACAGCAATTTATGCAAGCGGATATCGCCACCTGGCAGCCCGCACAGCCGCAGGATGTGATTTATGCCAACGCCTCGTTGCAATGGGTGCCGGAGCACGCACAGCTGTTTCCGCACCTGGCACGGCAGTTGGCGCAAGGGGGCATGCTGGCAGTACAGATGCCGGATAATTTGGACGAACCCAGCCACCGACTGATGCGCGCGGTGGCCGAACAAGGAAGCTGGCGCGATAAGATTGGCGATACCGCCAGTGTGCGCCAACGCCTGCTCACCAGCAGCGCCTATTACGATCTGCTGACGAATGCCGGTTGCGACGTCGATCTGTGGCGCACCACCTACTATACACCCGATGGACGACGCCCAGGCGATTGTCGATTGGCTGCGCGCCACCGGCCTGCGCCCTTTCCTTGCGCCGCTTGACGATGCCGAACAGGCCGCCTTCCTTGATAGCTATCGCCAACAGTTGGAAACGGCCTACCCGCCACACGCTGACGGCAAACGCCTGCTGGCGTTCCCGCGCCTGTTTATCGTGGCACGCAGACGCTAAGTAATAGGCAAAGAAAAGGCCCGCACTGGCGGGCCTGAAGTAATCACTATAAGTGGAAAAGGTTATACCACCAGCGAAAGCAGCAGCACGATCAGTAATCCCACCACAGAGTTGGTCAGTTCCAACAGCCCCCAGGTTTTGAAAGTATCTTTAATCGACAGCCCAAAATACTCTTTAAACAACCAGAACGCGGCATCGTTAACGTGAGTCAGGGTGTTACTCCCAGAGGCGGTGGCGAGCACCATCAGCGCCGGGTTGACGTTAAAGGTGGTGATCATTGAGCCGACAATCCCAGCCGCCGTGATGGCGGAGACGGTGCCGGCACCGGTGGCAAGGCGCAGCAGCACCGTGATAAACCAGGCCATGATCAGCGGTGACACCGATGAATGGCGCATCATATCCGCAATATAATCGCCGACGCCGGTGTCCATCCGTCATTCCGCACCTACTTTAAGAATAAATTCGACGGTATCGCTCGCCGAGAACATCAACGATGGTCTTGTGAAT
>NZ_JBPETA010000082.1:0-13734 GCF_051710365.1 Symbiopectobacterium sp.
CCATGGCGATGGTCAAAGCGCTTAACCGGATCACGCTATTAGGAATGCCGAACAGTATTCGCATCACGTAACAATCGACCCGATGGGGCACAGTCGTTACAAGTTCTGATTTATTCAACAAAGCCTGATTTCTGTTGTTGTCGCTTTAATCATGTCTGCCTGGTTTGCTATCCAACGTATATTAATTCATCCGCTGAATAATATTGTGGAACATACGCAACACATTGCGCGCGGCGATCTCACTCAGAACATGAATTATCATAGTCGCAATGAAATGGGAATATTGGCAGACAGCATGCGCCACATGCAGTCCGAATTGATCAGCACGGTGAGCGCGGGCGCCATGGTGCCGATGCGATCTACACCGGAGCATCAGAAATCAGCGCAGGGAATAACGATCTCTCATCGCGTACCGAGGAGCAAGCGTCGTCGCTGGAGCAAACGGCGGCCAGCATGGAACAACTGACGGCAACGGTACGACAGAATGCGGAAAATGCGCGTCAGGCGAGCCAATTGGCGTTGAGCGCGTCAGAAACCGCACAACGCGGTGGCAAGGTGGTCGATAATGTCGTGAAAACCATGCACAACATTGCCGGTAGCGGTAGCTCGCAGAAAATTGCCGATATTACCAGCGTTATTGATGGTATTGCGTTCCAGACCAATATTCTGGCGTTGAACGCGGCGGTTGAAGCCGCGCGAGCGGGAGAGCAGGGCCGCGGTTTCGCCGTGGTGGCGGGAGAGGTGCGCAATTTGGCACAGCGTAGCGCCCAGGCAGCGAAAGAAATTAAAACTTTGATTGAAGATTCTGTAAATCGTGTCGATGGAGGATCTGTATTAGTAGAAAGTGCGGGCGAAACCATGGGCGAAATTCTGAGCGCGGTGACACACGTGACCGACATCATGGGTGAAATCGCTTCTGCCTCTGACGAACAGAGCAAAGGTATTGGGCAGGTTGGGCAGGCGGTTACGGAAATGGACCGCGTGACGCAGCAAAACTCTGCGCTGGTAGAGGAGTCTGCCGCCGCTGCGGCTGCACTCGAACAACAAGTTATTGGATTGAACCAGGCCGTTGCGGTCTTCCAGTTACCAGCAACGGGTGGACGTTCGCGGATTGCATCACCCGCACCGTCCACGGTTGACACGACGACGCGCCCGGCATTGCTGCCGACCGCCTCTGCGGACAGTAAGAAAAAAGCAGGGGCTGTGGCCTCAGATAATTGGGAAACGTTTTAACCGAACGGCCACGCGTATTTCAGGCACAGTGATTTATAAAGAAGCATTTTAAAACAAGAACGTATCGATCGTGTCGGCGTGACGCCGACCGATCACTGAGGTTGGAGGCAGTATGTTGACGCGGATTCGTGTTTCTACCGGTTTGTTTGTGTTTTGTGCCGTGCAGTTGGTATCCAGCAGCTTATCATTTACGGCGTTCAAAACAGACTATCAGAATTTTACGCGCGTGGAGACCGTGCTGCAAACCCGCAACACGTTGAACCGTGCGGCAACCCGCGCGGCGCGTAACGTGCCGCAAGAGCAAGTCTCCGTGTTGATGAACAGTGCCCGAGCCTCTCTGGCGCAGGCGAATGTCTATTTCAAGCAGTTTGTTGCTACCACGCAGTTAACGGAGGAAGGACAGCGTCTGGCTGAGGGCACGAAAGCGAGCTACGACAAGCTCAACGGTGCGTTGGCCGAGCTGATTGGTTTTCTGGATAAAGGCCAGCTACAACCTTTCCTGGACCAGCCGACCCAGTCATTTCAGGATAATTTTGAGAAGAGCTTTTCTGCCTATCTGACCTACGTTCAGACACATTTGCAGCAGGCTGGTCAGGCAAGTCGCGATTCCTATGACCATTCAACCTGGTCTTTTGGCATTGTCGTGGTGCTTTCCCTGGCGCTGGTCGCTGTGGCCGTGGTATGGCTGCGCAAAATCATCCTGACGCCGTTGACCATCATGCGCGAGCATTTTGAGCATATCGCGCAGGGGCACCTGACGGTAAAAATCGCCGACTACGGTCAGAATGAAATTGGGGTGATGTTCTCGGCGCTGCAGCACATGCAGACCTCGCTGGCCTCGACGGTACATACCGTGCTGCAAGGTGCTACCGGGATGCTGATGGGTGTGCGTGAGATTTCCTCCGGCAACGTGGATTTGTCATCACGCACTGAATCACAGGCGTCTGCGTTAGAACAAACGGCCGCCAGCATGGAAGAGCTGACTGCCATCGTGAAGCAAAATGCGGACAATGCGCATCATGCCTCCAAATTGGCGCAGGAGACCACTAACACTGCCCATAAAGGGGGGAAATCACCGCCGGCGTAGTAAAAACGATGCAGGATATTGCCGTGAGTTCACGTAAAATCAGTGACATTACTGGGGTGATTGATGGCATTGCTTTCCAGACCAATATTCTGGCGCTGAATGCAGCCGTTGAAGCGGCGCGTGCGGGCGAACAAGGGCGTGGGTTTGCCGTGGTGGCAGGAGAAGTACGCAGTCTGGCACAGCGCAGTGCGCAGGCAGCCAAGGAGATCAAAGCGCTGATAGAGGAATCGGTGGGCCGCGTTGAGCAAGGCTCGGTGCTAATGAAAGACGCGGGTAATACAATGGATGATATCGTTACGTCAGTGAAGCGTGTGACGGACATCATGGGTGAAATTGCGTCTGCATCTGACGAGCAGAGCAGAGGCATTGAGCAGGTTGCTCAAGCGGTGACAGAAATGGACAGTGCAACGCAACAGAATGCTGCGTTGGTGGAGGAAGCCTCATCCGCCGTTCAGGCATTGGAAGCCCAGGCGATGATGTTGACGGATGCAGTTTCAGTTTTCCGTCTTGACGTGACCGACGATGAAATATCGACTAATACTTACAAAGTAACACCTGCACTCGCGTTGAAGGAAAGGCTGGATTGACTCTCTCTCTATAACCTTAATTGATGTTTGAGCGGTTTGATATGAAAAATAACCCATCGCCAAATCGCCTTGAATCTGCGTCTATTCTGACGCAGATGGTCGATAGATTGCCGTTGTCGGATACCCATTTTCGGCGTATCAGTCAGTTGATTTACCAACGTGCTGGCATTGTGCTGGCCGATCATAAACGGGAAATGGTTTACAACCGCTTGGTAAGGCGGCTGCGTACTTTGGGGCTCAATGATTTTGGGCAATATCTGGCGCTGCTGGAAGCGGACGTCAATAGCCCTGAATGGCAGGCGTTTGTTAATGCCCTGACGACAAATCTGACGGCGTTTTTTCGTGAGGCGCATCATTTTCCTATCCTTGCCGAGCATGCGCGGTCAAGGCCGAATGGCTATACCGTATGGAGTACGGCGGCATCCACCGGTGAAGAGCCGTATTCATTAGCGATCACGCTGGCGGAGGTGCTGGGTAACCGCGTTAGTGGGTGCCAGGTCTGGGCCAGCGATATCGATACCCAGGTGCTGGAAAAAGCCACGGCGGGTATTTATCGTCAGGAGGAGCTGCGCACGCTTTCTCCCCAGCAGTTACAAAAATTCTTTTTACGCGGGACTGGACCACACAGTGGCTTGGTACGCGTAAGGCCTGAGCTTGCCGCGATGGTGCATTTTCAACAGTTGAACCTGTTGGCACCGACCTGGGATGTTCCTGCGCCTTTTGATGCTATCTTCTGCCGTAATATAATGATTTACTTTGATAAAGAGACGCAGGAGCGTATTTTGCGTCGCTTTGTTCCTATGCTTAAGCCGGGTGGGTTATTATTTGCCGGCCATTCAGAAAACTTCAGCCAGATTAGTCGGGAGTTCTACTTGCGCGGGCAGACGGTCTATGGGCTGGCTAAGGAAAGATAATGAGCAAGATTAAAGTACTTTGTGTAGATGATTCAGCGCTCATGCGTCAGATCATGACGGAAATTATTAATAGCCACCCAGATATGGAAGTGGTTGCGACTGTACCCGATCCGCTGGTTGCCCGCGATCTGATCAAAAAGTTTAATCCGCAGGTATTGACGCTGGATGTGGAAATGCCGCGCATGGACGGATTGGACTTTCTGGAAAAACTGATGCGCTTGCGGCCGATGCCTGTGGTGATGGTCTCATCGCTGACGGGGAAAGGGTCCGAGGTGACGTTACGCGCGTTGGAACTGGGCGCGCTGGATTTTGTCACCAAGCCGCAGTTGGGGATTCGCGAAGGCATGTTAGCCTATAGCGAGATGATCGCCGAGAAGATTCGCATGGCAGCCAAGGCGCGCCTGCCGCAGCGCAGTGCGTCCAGCGAGCCGACCAAAATTATTCAGCACACGCCGATTCTCAACAGTGAAAAGCTGATCGCTATTGGTGCGTCGACGGGGGGGACCGAAGCGATTCGCCAAGTGTTGCAACCATTGCCGGCAACCAGCCCGGCTTTGCTGATAACCCAGCATATGCCGCCGGGTTTCACCAAATCTTTTGCTGAGCGCTTGAATAAACTGTGTCAGATTACGGTAAAAGAAGCGGAAGATGGTGAGCGCGTTTTACCCGGGCACGCGTATATCGCACCCGGAGCACGCCATCTGGAGTTGGTGAAAAGCGGTGCCAACTATCAGGTCAGGTTGAATGACGGGCCGCCGGTAAATCGGCATCGTCCGTCGGTAGACGTATTATTTCGTTCGGTGGCGCAGTATGCCGGGCGAAATGCCGTGGGGGCTATCCTCACGGGGATGGGAAACGACGGCGCCGCAGGGATGCTGGCAATGCATCAGGCTGGTGCTTACACTCTGGCGCAAAATGAGGCAAGCTGTGTGGTGTTTGGTATGCCACGCGAAGCCATTGCGATGGGGGGCGTCGATGAGGTGGTAGATTTAAGCCAGGTGAGCCAGCGTATGTTGGCACAAATTTCTGCCGGACAGGCATTACGTATATAGCAACAGCAGCTCCCAGGGAGCAATAAAAATTAGGAGTAGGTATGGCCGATAAAGAACTCAGATTTTTGGTAGTGGACGACTTTTCGACGATGCGCCGCATTGTTCGTAACCTACTGAAGGAACTGGGCTTTAATAATGTGGAAGAAGCAGAGGATGGTGCTGACGCGTTGAACAAATTGCGCGCAGGCGGTTTTGACTTTGTGATTTCCGACTGGAATATGCCCAATATGGATGGTCTGGAGCTGCTGCAAACGATCCGTGCTGATGGTTCACTGTCGAGTCTGCCTGTCCTGATGGTCACGGCGGAAGCGAAAAAAGAAAACATCATTGCTGCCGCTCAGGCGGGCGCTAGCGGCTATGTGGTTAAGCCGTTCACCGCTGCGACCCTGGAAGAAAAACTGAATAAGATTTTCGAAAAATTAGGCATGTAAGGGGATCGTATGACGTCACATCCTATGCCACCGGTGAATGATACTGCCTCTGCAACGGAGATCATTTCCCGTATTGGCCAATTGACGCGCATGCTGCGTGACAGCTTGCGTGAACTGGGTTTGGATCAGGCCATCGCAGAAGCCGCGGAAGCGATTCCCGATGCGCGCGATCGTCTCGACTATGTCGTGCAAATGACGGCACAGGCGGCAGAACGCGCATTAAGCAGCGTTGAGGCCGCACAACCCGTCCAAAACCGACTGGAAACGGAAGCCAAGGCTCTGAAAGCGCGTTGGGATCAATGGTTCGAAAATCCGATTGAACTGGCGCAAGCAAAAGAACTGGTCACGGATACGCGTAATTATTTGAATGACGTACCGCAGCACACCTCTTTCACCAATGCGCAACTGATGGAAATCATGATGGCGCAAGATTTCCAGGATCTTACCGGTCAGGTTATCAAACGCATGATGACGGTAATTCAGGAAATCGAAAAACAATTGCTGATGGTGTTGTTGAAAAACATGCCAGAGCAATCGGCTGAGAAGAAACGGCCAAATGACAGCTTGCTCAATGGTCCTCAGATGGATAAAACCGCCGCAGGCGTGGTATCCAGTCAGGATCAGGTTGATGACTTGCTCGACAGCCTGGGTTTCTAATGGAGTCAGAGGGAGTGTGGCAGTGCAGGGCCTCCCACTGATGCACGCTTCTTTTGCACCGTGATTGATCTGTGGATCAGTCACGGTGTTTCTATTGGTATTACCCTATCCCTGAATAAGCTATAGGTTTGTTTCGTTGTTCAAGCCATAAGGATTTCGGACATTTGTCATGCTAAGCGTTACTCCTTAACCTGACTGAATGCGATCGGAACACGGCTGTGGCTGAAGATAGCGACCTGGAAAAAACAGAGGCCCCCACACCCCACCGACAAGAAAAGGCGAGGGAAGAGGGCCAGATTCCGCGTTCGCGCGAATTGACGTCGCTGTTAATGTTGATTTCAGGGCTGGCACTCTTATGGTTTGGCGGCAGCTCTATGGCGCGGAAACTTTCTGGCATGGTGGCGCAAGGGCTTCATTTTGACCCCGGGTTAGTCAGTGATGACAAGCTGTTATTGCGCCATTTGGGGTCATTGCTGATGCAGGGTGTTTCAGCGTTGGTTCCTTTAATGGTTGGCGCTGTACTGGTGGCGATTGCTGCCCCGATGTTACTGGGGGGAGTGCTGTTTAGTCCCATCTCCATTAAATTCGATCTGACAAAGCTGAATCCGATCAGTGGATTAAAGCGCATATTTTCTTCGCAAGTGTTGGCAGAGCTGTTTAAAGCCATCCTCAAGTCCATATTGGTAGGATTAATTGCTGGCTGGTTCTTGTTACATAACTGGCCAAAGATGCTCCATCTGGTCTCTGAACCGCCTATTGCCGCGTTAGGAGATGCGCTGGAGCTGGTAGCAATATGCGCATTTTTTGTCATTGTGGGGCTTATTCCCATGGTGGCTTTTGACGTTTTCTGGCAGCTTTGGAGCCATTTTAAAAAATTGCGGATGAGTAAACAGGATATCCGCGATGAACATAAGCAAAGTGAAGGCGATCCGCATGTGAAAGGTCGGATACGTCAACAGCAACGTGCGCTGGCCCAGCGACGGATGATCGCCGATGTGCCAAAGGCAGATGTGATCGTTACCAACCCGACACACTATTCTGTTGCCCTGCAATATGATGATAAAAAAATGAGTGCACCTCGGGTCTTGGCAAAGGGGGCAGGAGAAATTGCCCTGCATATTCGAGAGCTTGGTGCCGAACATCGCATTCCTGTTTTGGAGGCACCGCCGTTGGCGCGTGCTCTGTTTCGCCATGCAGAAATTGGCGAACACATTCCAGCAACACTGTATGCTGCCGTGGCAGAAGTATTGGCATGGGTTTACCAACTAAGACGTTGGCGGCGTGAGGGGGGACTCATCCCGCGTAAACCCAAAGATCTTCCTGTCCCGAAAGCGCTTGATTTTGTACCACCTGAAGAGATGAATACCGATGCCTGATTTGGCCTCTTTACTGCGACTACCTACAGCGTTTAAAAACACCCAGTGGCAAATTTTGGCGGGCCCAGTTCTCATCCTTCTGATCCTTTCCATGATGGTGCTGCCGCTGCCTCCCTTCATTTTGGATCTGCTCTTTACCTTCAACATTGCACTCTCCATCATGGTGTTATTGGTCGCAATGTTCACGCAACGCACGTTGGATTTCGCTGCCTTCCCAACCATTTTGTTGTTCTCTACATTGTTGCGTTTGTCGCTGAACGTTGCATCGACGCGTATTATTTTGCTGGAAGGTCACACAGGTACAGCGGCAGCGGGACGTGTGGTAGAGGCGTTCGGCCACTTTTTGGTGGGCGGCAATTTTGCTATCGGTATCGTGGTGTTCATTATTTTGGTGTTAATCAACTTTATGGTGATCACCAAGGGTGCCGGACGTATTGCTGAAGTAGGGGCTCGTTTTGTCCTGGATGGGATGCCCGGTAAACAGATGGCAATTGATGCAGATTTAAACGCCGGTTTGATCGGTGAAGATGAAGCGAAAAAGCGTCGTGCGGAAGTTACCCAGGAAGCCGCCTTTTACGGTTCAATGGACGGGGCCAGTAAATTTGTGCGTGGAGACGCTATCGCTGGTTTGATCATTATGGTGATCAACATTGTCGGTGGGCTGTTGGTTGGGGTTGTGCAGCACAATATGGCGATGGGCCAGGCAGCAGAAAGCTATACCTTGTTGACCATCGGTGATGGTTTGGTGGCGCAAATACCAGCGTTAGTTATTTCGACAGCGGCAGGTGTCATCGTTACCCGCGTGAGCACAGATCAGGATGTTGGCCAGCAAATGGTCACTCAACTGTTCAATAATCCACGAGTGATGATTCTGAGCGCTGGGGTGCTGGGGCTGATCGGCATGGTACCGGGGATGCCTAACTTTGTCTTCTTGCTCTTCACCGCAGCGCTACTCGGATTGGCCTGGTGGATGAAAAACCGTAAGGGCGTTGTGCCTGTCGCTGGCGTTGAACAACAGTTACATGAGAAACCCAAGGTCATTGAAGCAACCTGGTCTGATGTGCAGTTGGAAGATCCGCTGGGAATGGAAGTGGGTTACCGACTGATTCCCATGGTCGATCATCAGCAGGATGGTGAACTGCTGGGGCGAATTCGCAGTATTCGCAAAAAATTCGCGCAAGAGATGGGCTTCCTGCCGCCAGTGGTGCACATTCGTGACAATATGGAATTACCTCCTGCAAGTTACCGTATCCTGATGAAAGGGGTTGAAGTGGGACACGGAGAAGCTTATCCCGGTCGCTGGATGGCCATTAACCCTGGAAATGCGTTTGGCGAATTGCCGGGTGACAAGACACAAGATCCGGCATTCGGTTTGCATGCCGTGTGGATTGAAGGGGTGTTGAAGGAGCAGGCGCAAACGCAAGGTTATACGGTAGTGGAAGCGAGCACCGTGGTTGTTACACACCTTAATCATCTTATTGGGCTCTATGCGAGTGAGCTGTTTGGCCGCCAGGAAGCGCAGCAACTGATGGACCGTGTCACGCAGGAAATGCCGAAGTTGACTGAGGATTTGATCCCGGGTGTTGTCACGCTGACCACCTTGCACAAGGTGTTGCAAAATCTGCTTAAAGAGAAAGTCTCTATCCGTGATATGCGTACTATTGTTGAAACACTTGCTGAGCACGCGCCTGTACAACCCGATCCTTATGAGCTGACGACAGTGGTGCGCGTTGCTTTGGGCCGGGCCATTACCCAGCAATGGTTCCCTGGTGATGGGGAGTTGCAAGTGATTGGTTTGGATAGTTCCCTTGAGCGAATCTTATTGCAAGCGCTGCAAGGTGGTGGAGGATTGGAACCGGGCCTTGCCGATAGACTTTTGGCACAGGCCAGGCAGGCGCTAAGTCGCCAGGAAATGCTGGGGGCCCCTCCGGTTCTGTTGGTAAACCATGCATTACGTGGTTTGCTTGCGCGCTTTTTACATCGTAGTTTGCCGCAGATGGCGGTGCTATCCAACCTTGAAATCAGTGACAGTCGGCAGATAAGAATGACGGCAATGATTGGAGAAGCATAATGAGTGTGAGACGGCTCTCAGTCTTGTTATTGGCACTTGTACCTCTGGCCGTCTTTGCAGGACAAGGGGGATGGAACGCCAGCAAATCAGGGGTGATGTTGACGTATCGCGGCCAACTGTTCAACTCTGCACCTTTGGCTCCTACACCGCTGCAAGGCGTCAAACCGGATAATTCGATCACTGTGGTATATTGGCGCTATGCCATCGATGGCGTATATGACCCTGGCTTACGCGTTAAACTGTGTACAGTACAACGCTGCGCTGAAATTGAGGGTGGAAGTGGGCAGACACTGGCTTTTCGTGGTTTGCCAGCCACCAGCGAGTTTCGTTTTACCTATTTCTTAGAAGGTAAAGGGCGTGTTTATCGCCCGATAGACATACGGCGAGTAGAAATCGCCGTTAATTATGAGTAACACACCTAGTGTTATAAATTGATTTTTCTGCCGCCGACCACCAATCCTGATGATTGTCCATCAGGGCCATAAAGGGTCTGACCATGGCGAAGTTTCAGTATCGCAATGGCCTCATTAGTATAGGAAATGTGCTGATTTAGCAACATACCATTGTGCTTGTTCATATCATGCAAATGAGCCGTTAATGCTTGAATAGCCTGACAACGTTCGAATAGCTCAGCGTCTGATTCGTAGGGAGCATGAAGCTGCAAGCGATTTTCAATTTCCTGCCGATTCTTATCAAGGTATTGCACAGTTGCCAAGGTGGCACTTTTAGTATCAGTGACCTTCTGTAAAGCAACGCTGTTAATATGACCAGCACAGAGCAGGGTTTGCTCTTCTGATAAGATAGTGTTCAACTGGTCCAGGGTATCGAGTACCGCATCAAGCGTTGTTCGCAATTTTTCCATAATTATCAATTATTCGCCAAGAAGTCTTGAGTATCTTTGATCAGTGCATCTGCGATTTTACCCGCATCAATCTGTAAAGAACCATCACGAATGGCCTGCTTCAGCGTTTCCACACGATTCATATCGATATCCTGTGTCCCAGGCTGCATCAAACGAGCTTGCGCGTCGCTCAGCTTAACCTGGGTTCCCGTCACTTCGCTTTGGGTGGGCGTTTGTACACGTTTTTGCTTCGTCGCTTCACTGGCGTCGCGAGACTGTACTTGAGTGACAGGTTTCAGCGGCTGGGTGCGTTCAATGCTCATAATGTTACCCTCTAAAATGAAGTGTCAAAAGGTTAAATAATAACCTGATTCCACTCAGGTTTACATAAACGCCACACGAAAGGAAGGGGCGACGCAAAATTTACTCTGTAGGTATCATCGGCAACAATGACGAATACTTTAATTTATTATTGCGCAATATAAATAACACCGTCTTCACCCGCAACACCACTGACGATTTGCCCTGATGCCATACGCACGCGCACGGATTGACCAACAGCAGCGTTACCCATTGCTTTTCCTTCACTGTTAATACTAAACCCTACGCCTTGCGCCAGCACCTGCACCGTTTGGCCTGATTTAACTATCCATGCACGACGAAGCATGGCGCTGGTCAATGGTTGCCCCGGCGACAGATCGCGCAGTAACACGGCCCCTATAGCATCTTTAGGCAACAACAACGCACGTGGCGGCAACAGGTCTAATCGCCCTGTCGTTTGTCTCAGGTCCGACGTAGTCAAAGCGACTCCGCGGCGTAATTGCCGAGCGCTCACCAGGTAATTCCCTGTGACTTGTACTTCGGCCTGAATGAAACGCCGTTGGTCGCCACAACGAACGGATACGCTGACATTACCCCATACGCGAGTATTGTTTGACAACGCCAGCACGGGAGCTTCGCACTGCAGCCATTGTTCCGGCGGCGATTTAATCATAACGGTGACGCTGCTGTGCTTGTCCGGAAAACGCGCATGAAAAAACTGATCGAGTTGAGCCTGTAAATCGGCTGCAACGGCAACGTGCACATTCCCTATCAGGCTGGTCAGTAGCGCAAAAATAGCGGAATAAAATGGGTTTTTCACTGACTTCACCTCTTGAAGATCACTGCCTTATCTAGTGTAAAGATCTCTGCGGTGCGTTAAGGCAATAAATAGCGTTGCATTTCACGCTTATTCTCGCGATGGCAGTATCAGCATAGGAATTATCCTACCTACTCCAAATTCTCATTTGCGGAGGGAGCATGCTCGACAAACTTGACGCCTCATTCCGGTTTCAACAGGAAGCGTTGAATCTGCGTGCCCAACGACAAGAAATCTTGGCGGCGAATATCGCCAATGCTGACACGCCGGGTTATCAGGCGCGCGATATCGATTTTGCCAACCAGCTCAACAAAGTGATGGAGCAAGGCCGAGTGAGCGGCACGGGGATTGCATTGAAAACCACCTCCACTCGTCATATCCCGGCACAGAATTTTCAGCCGCCAGAACTTGATTTACTGTATCGCGTTCCCGATCAACCCGCCCTGGATGGTAACACCGTTGATATGGATCGTGAACGTACCAATTTTGCCGACAACAGCCTGAAATATCAAACCAGTCTTACCGTATTGGGTGGTCAGATCAAAGGCATGATGTCAGTACTGCAATCAGGTTTATCCTGAGGGTGATGGAAGAGGAGGCTAAGGCGTTATGTCACTGCTAAGCATATTTGATATTTCCGGTTCCGCACTCTCAGCGCAATCCCAGCGTTTGAACGTCAGTGCAAGTAACCTGGCGAACGCAGACAGTGTGACTGGTCCAGATGGGCAACCCTATCGTGCCAAGCAGGTTGTTTTTGAAGTAAATGCGCCGGCAGGTCAGGCAACGGGAGGAGTGCGCGTCTCCAACGTTATCGAAGACCCTTCCCCCGCGCGTCTGGTTTATGAACCCGGTAATCCGTTGGCGGATGGGCAAGGTTATGTCCGTATGCCAAACGTGGATCCGGTCGCGGAGATGGTCAACACCATTTCTGCATCGCGCAGTTATCAGGCCAACGTCGAGGTGCTGAATACCACGAAGACGATGATGCTGAAAACATTGACTATCGGGCAATAACTGGGAGATTCGTGTAAATGTCGGTAACGATTAATGATACCACTTCCGCCAGTAAGACGAGCAGTACCAGCAGCTCGTCAAACTCCGTAACGGCAAACACCAGTGCTGATCTACAGAATCAATTTTTGACGCTGCTGGTCGCTCAGTTAAAGAATCAGGATCCCACTAACCCGATGGACAACAACCAATTGGTCAGTCAGTTGGCGCAGTTGAACACCGTAAGTGGGATTGAGAAGCTCAACACTACGCTCGGTTCTATTTCTGGGCAGATCAACAATAACCAGTCTATACAGGCAACGACTCTGATTGGTCATGGTGTGATGGTTCCCGGAAACGAGATTTTGGTGGGTAATGATACCAGCACACCGTTTGGCCTTGAGCTTGAAAGTGCGGCTGAAAACGTCACTGTTACCATCACTGACAGTACAGGTAAGGTAGCGCGCACCCTTGAACTTGGTGCACTTACCGCCGGTGTGCACTCTTGGGGTTGGGATGGCAAGTTGGCAGACGGTACTGCTGCTTCTGATGGGTCCTATACCTTTACTGTTGCGGCCAGCACGAATGGGGCTCAACAAACTGTACAGCCATTACGTTATGCCTTGGTCAATGGGGTTGTTCGCAATGACTCTGGTGCCCAACTGGATTTGGGACTGCAAGGCAAAGCGACCTTGGATGATGTGCGGCAGATTTTGTAACTGAAAGACAGCATTGAACACAGAATCTGGCCTACCTCGAAACCCGGTTCTGAAGCATGAATTAACCGACTCATCCGGAGAGCACCATGAGTTT
The DNA here is from genome assembly GCF_051710365.1 of Symbiopectobacterium sp. NCBI lineage: Bacteria > Pseudomonadati > Pseudomonadota > Gammaproteobacteria > Enterobacterales > Enterobacteriaceae > Symbiopectobacterium > Symbiopectobacterium sp. Next base: position 13,191 of record NZ_JBPETA010000082.1, read on the forward strand.
TTATCAAGCGGTTAGCGGCTTGAATGCCGCATCGAAACAGCTGGACGTAATTGGCAATAACATTGCCAACTCGTCAACTGTGGGGTTTAAAGCGGGTACCATTGCATTTGCAGATATGTTTGCTGGTGGCACTGGCCTAGGAACAAAGGTTTCGTCCACATTGCAGGATTTCGGGGATGGTTCGCTAAATTCCAGTTCACGAGCACTGGATGTTGCGATCAGTGGTAATGGCTTCTTCCGTGTGCAGGACAGTAGTGGTTCTGTATATTTTAGCCGCAATGGTCAGTTCACACTGGATGGTGCTACTCGCAATATCGTTAATATGCAAGGCATGCAATTGACCGGTTATCCGGTTGTTGGCACGCCGCCCGTTATTCAGCAAGGGGCTGATCCGGTACCGTTGACTATCCCTGAAACAGCGATGGCTGCCCAACAGACGACTGTCGCGTCAATTATTGCCAACCTTAATTCATCCGATGCCGTTCAGGTCTTCGATCCTGATAGCCCGGAAACGGCGAACTATAAGGGATCGATTACCGTCTAC
>NZ_JBPETA010000083.1:0-13239 GCF_051710365.1 Symbiopectobacterium sp.
ATGGCGATGGTCAAAGCGCTTAACCGGATCACGCTATTAGGAATGCCGAACAGTATTCGCATCACGTAACAATCGACCCGATGGGGCACAGTCGTTACAAGTTCTGATTTATTCAACAAAGCCATTAATATCCCGTCAATCGGTGGCAAAAAAGTGTGAAGAATGTCCGTGTGCAGGGCATTGGATCTGAGTCTCTGCGTCATAAAAACCCGTTTTTTGGCTTGCTAATTCAGTAACACACGCATTAATAAGCACTATTACGTTAGCTTTCCTCGATGAAGCGCAATAAAATGTTACACTACCAACGCCTATTTCTTGTCCGAATGCGCTCTTCGCCATCAACGCGTTGAGACGGATCGGGGATATGCTATAGGGTTGTAATGTGGGCGAAACGCAATTTTATCAGGGAGAATCACTATGAATAACCGTTTGAGTGGGGTGGTGCTGGCCAGTGTCATGCTGGTTGGGTGCGCCAGCTCTTCGGATAAAACAACCCAAGGGCGTTCCGACCCACTTGAGGGATTCAACCGCACCATGTTCAACTTTAACTACAATGTGCTGGACCCGTATGTCGTCCGGCCGGTAGCCGTTGCCTGGCGTGACTATGTGCCGAAACCCGCGCGTAATGGGTTGAGTAACTTCCTCAGTAACCTGGAAGAACCCGCCTCGATGGCAAACTATTTTGTGTCGGGCGATACTTATAAGGCCATGATCCACTTTAACCGCTTCTTCCTGAACACTCTGTTGGGGATGGGGGGATTATTCGATCTTGCCTCGGTGGCGAATCCGAAGCTGGCAAAAGAAGAACCGCGCAGATTCGGTACTACCTTGGGAAGCTACGGCGTGGGCTATGGTCCGTATGTGGTATTGCCGGGTTATGGCAGCGCGACGCTGCGTGAAGACGGCGGTGACATGGTTGATACGCTCTATCCGGTCCTGAGTTACCTGACGTTCTCTCCTTCCGCTGGTAAATGGTTCGTGGAAGGGGTAGAGACGCGAGCACAACTGCTGGATTCGGATGGTCTGCTGAGAAACTCGTCCGATTCTTATCTGATGGTGCGCGAGGCCTATTTCCAACGGCATGATTTCCTGGCGCGCGGTGGCCGTCTGGCTCCACAAGAGAACCCGAACGCCGCTGCCATCGAAGATTCTCTTCAGGAGATCGATGCGCCTGAACCGGTTCCCGCTGCACCTGCCAAATAGCCCTTTCTCTGGCATCACACGTAAAAAGGCACCCGGTGGTGCCTTTTGCTTTATGTCCATTCATCCGAAATAAAACACTGCAATAACCCTAGCCAGTACGGTGTTCCCACTGCTTGTTAATCAATAATAGTTGTATTGTTATTTTTTATTTAATTACAAAAATTTATTTTCACTGTCTTTGTAACAATAATGTTGTGCGGATGTGCGCTGTAACACGCATTTTACACGAAGCCTGGCTGCCGTGTGGTAATGACGCACGTTCGGGATGGTTGGAGTAGCGATTCACCTGCAACAACAAAATTAGAATAAACAGAGGGATAGAAGTATGAAAAAACTACGGGCTTTGGTCTTGTGCCTGAATCTGGCGGGAACCGCCGCGTTGCCCGCATGGGCGGAAAGTACAGCGGATACTGCAAAAACCACCGATGTGGTACTGATCGGTGGTGGTGTCATGAGTGCCACCCTTGGGACTTATCTTCAGGAACTGCAACCCGACTGGTCAATCACGATGGTTGAGCGTCTGGATAAGGTTGCCGAAGAAAGCTCCAACGGTTGGAATAACGCGGGCACAGGCCACTCGGCTTTTATGGAACTGAACTACACGCCTGAAAAAGCCGACGGCGCTATAGATATCAGTAAAGCGGTTGAGATCAGCGAAGCGTTCGAGATTTCGCGTCAGTTCTGGTCTTACCAGGTCAAGAATGGTGTGCTGCACGACCCGAATCTGTTTATCAACAGCGTGCCGCACATCAGCTTTGTCTGGGGCGATGAGAATACTGCCTTCCTGAACCAGCGTTATAAAGCGTTGCAGCACAGTACGTTGTTCCGTGGTATGGAGTTCAGTGACGATCACGCCACGATCCAATCCTGGGCACCGTTGGTGATGGAAGGGCGCGATCCGGAGCAGAAAGTGGCTGCGACGCGCATGCCGATTGGCACCGATGTCAATTACGGTGAAATCACACGCCAGCTGGTTTCCGGTTTGCAGACCAAAACCAACTTCTCACTGCGCTTGAATGCAGAAGTTCGCGAGATAAAGCGTAATGCGGACCACACCTGGAGCATTATCTATGCGGATTTGAAGGACGGTGAGAAAGAGCATGCTATCAATGCCAAGTTCGTCTTTATTGGCGCAGGCGGGGCGGCGTTGCCGTTATTGCAAAAATCCGGTATCCCTGAAGCGGATCTTTATGGTGGCTTCCCGGTGGGCGGGGAGTTTCTGGTCACCGACAATCCCGACATCGTAAAACGCCATATGGCAAAAGTGTATGGCAAAGCCTCCGTGGGCGCACCGCCGATGTCCGTGCCGCATCTGGATATGCGTATCTTTAACGGTAAACTTGCGCTGCTGTTTGGTCCTTTTGCCACGTTCTCCAGCAATTTCCTGAAAAATGGTTCACTGTGGGATCTACCGGGCTCTGTCACGCTGTCAAACCTGATGCCGATGACGCATGTCGGGCTGGATAATTTCGATCTGGTTAAATATCTGATCGGACAGGTGATGATGGATGATGACGATCGTTTCGCGGCGCTGAAAGAGTATTTCCCCGACGCCAAAAAGGAAGACTGGCGCTTGGCGGTTGCCGGACAACGGGTTCAGGTTATCAAGAAGGATGCGGATAAAGGCGGGGTACTGAAGTTGGGCATCGAGATCGTCAGCTCGCAGGATGGCACTATCGCTGCGCTGCTGGGCGCTTCTCCGGGGACGTCAACCGCAGCACCGATCATGCTGAGTCTGCTGGAGAAAGTGTTTAAGCAGCAAGTGGCAACGCCAGAATGTCAGGGCAAACTGAAGGCGATCGTGCCTTCTTACGGCAAAAAACTGGATGGCGATATCGATCTTACCAACCAGATCCGCCGTTACACCAGCGACACGCTGCACCTGAACTACATTGAAGTGAAGCCGGAGTAATACAGTACTACTTTACCCGCTGTCATCCTCGGCGAAAGCCGGGGATCTCTGTGAGAATAAACGCGTTTCTTCGGTAAGAGATTCCCGCCTTCGCGGGAATGACAGTCGTGGGTGGGAATGACGGTGGGAGTGACTTCGTCATCAGTCTGAAGGCCGCATTAGCGGCCTTTTGTATAGATCGCTATTGGCGATTAGAAGGTGTAATTCAGGTTAACGCCGTAGAGCCAGGCGCGGCCTTTGGAACTAAAATTATAATCGGTAAAACTCAGCGGTGCGTGTTCGGTGATATTAACGCTCTTACCGTGCATGTAGGATACGCCGACATCCACGGACATATCTTTGTTAAACGCATAGGTTGTCCCCGCGCTTAACCAGAAACGATCCTGATCGGGAATGCAAATGGAGCGTTTATCGGCAGGAACCGGGCTGTTATCAAAGGCGATACCAGTACGGAAGGTCCAGTTATCGTCATGATAATAGGTGGTGCCGATAGCCAGACGGTAGGCATCGCGGAAACCTTCTTGTTTCTCAAACAGCGTGTTGCCGTTATTGTTGGTCGCTCTTAGCTCTTTAAAGGTGCTCCAACTGGTCAGCGCCATGCTGTAGTGCACCGCACATTGCGGAGCAACGCGGTGGTAAGCGGAAATTTCCCACATTTCAGGCAGGTTTAATGTCAATTTACCTGGAATGGTTGCACCGTTAAGCCCACCCGTTACAAACGTGGGAAGTTGGTTACTGTAATCGCCTTTGAAGTCGATATCGACCTTGGAGCGATAGGTAAAGCCAAAGCGGTTATTTTTATCCACTTCATAAAGGATACCCGCGTTCCAACCATAGCCTCACTCTTTGCCTTCCAAACGCGCAAGCTCGGTGGATGGGCGAGTCGTTGGGACACTTGCGGATGCTTCGCCAAGATGACGCACGATGGTTGCATCGGCATACACGGCATTGACACCCAGACCAAAGCTGAAGTGCTGATTCAGGCGGTAGGCTGCACTCAGGTTTAGGTTAGACGTCAGCAAGTCAGTCTTGCCACCAATGGAACAGGCAGTAAAGTTATTATCAAACTCCGTCGCCAGCCCATAGTTGGTGGTAGCTGATGCACCGATCGCCCACTGGTCATTTAACGGCATGATAAAGTGCATGTTTGGCACCCAGGCGTGCGGTGCAATGTCTTTGGCACTGGCATCAGCGCCTGACGCGCTCTTGCCCATAATATCAATATCCGGATTAATATACGTCACGCCACCAGAAACCGTGGTGCGATCGAATATTGTCATGGTGGCGGGGTTGCGGCTGCCGGATGTCGCATTATCGGCCACGGCACCTTCGCCAGAAAATGCACGCCCCAACCCGGATGAAGAGTATTCATTGAGTTGGAAGCCTGCGGCGGAAACTTGTGCTGAAACCAGTACCACTGTTATCGCTACTGCGGAGTGTTTAAACAGGTTTTTCTGGCTCATGACCAAAACCTCATCGTGTACTTGTTATTTGACTTTGTTACATACCGTAACAAGGGACGCGCATTGTAGGGGGCGCAGGTGGACTGACAAATCAGACCAGTTGGCGAAAGTATAAGTGGGGAGTATGAAAATGTTTCAAGTTTGTGTTCTAAATATTTCCATATTGATGTAAAAACCAGATCCAGTTAACACATTCGTTAAGAAAAGCGCGGTCTGCGGTGGGTTAATTTACCTAATAATAACAAAACGATGTGAGTTTGATCACTAAATGCCCTTACATGCAGTAAGTTCTAGTGCTTGATGGGTCTGCTGAGTAAAATAGCGGGAAAAGTGATATTTTTGAACCGTATCAAATCTGCCCGGGCAGATCGTTACCCGTAGAGGAAAAGCATCATGACAAACGCAATAAATAAATGTTCTGCTGAAGAAACCGCCGCTTGCTGCTGCGTGGATGTCGGTACTGTAATGGACAACACCGACTGCACGGCATCTTACAGCAAAGTATTTGCTGACCGTGCTGCCGCACAGGCCACGCTGACGGCGCTGACGGAAAAAGTCCGTGCAGTAGAATCTGAACCGTGCCAGATCGACAGTCGTTTTGCTGACGTCAACGGTGGCGTACAGCTGGATATCGATTTCACGTTCAGCTGCCAGGCTGAAACGCTGATTTTCCAACTGGGATTGCGTTAAGCCTCCTGGTGATAACGTGCGGTGCAGCGCGCCGCACGTTGTGCTCGTTCCCTTTTCTTGCACCCACACGCCGTCTTGCCATCCCCTTCCAGATTTCATCTCCTCTTGCAGAGAGCGTGCACTCGCATTTTGTAGTGAACGGGTTTGCTTAATGTAATGCTCTGGTTAACACGCTATTCAGGTCTGACCTGTTAGAACATATACTTAATTCTCTGTTTACAGGAGTGTTTATGAGCGAGGTGTTACCCCTGATAACCCGGAGCGGCGAACGGGTCGCGATCGTCAGTGGATTGCGCACGCCTTTCGCTCGTCAAGCGACCGCGTATCGCGGCCTTCCCGCCATGGATTTAGGCAAAATGGTGGTGAGCGAACTGCTGATACGGTATGGCATCGATCCCAAGTGGGTCGATCTGCTGGTGTTTGGTCAGGTAGTACAAATGCCGGCTGCACCCAATATTGCGCGCGAAATTGTGCTGGGCACTGGAATGTGTGTGCATACCGACGCCTATACCGTTTCCCGCTCCTGCGCAACCAGCTTTCAGTCCGTAGTCAACGTGGCCGAAAGCATTATGGCGGGCACTGCGCAGGTGGGAATTGCGGGCGGAGCAGACACGTTCTCACTGCCGCCGATCGATGTAACCAAAAATCTGGCGATGACGCTGCTGGATCTCAGTAAAGCTCGCACGTTGGGGCAACGGCTCAAATTGCTGTCACGCTTGCGTCCGCGCGATCTGTTGCCGGTCTCGCCCCCGGTGGCCGAGTACTCCACCGGGCTGCGTATGGGAGATACTGCTGAACAGATGGCAAAAACCTACGGCATTTCCCGCGCCGACCAGGATGCTTTTGCTCATCGTTCGCACCGCTTGGCGGCGAAAACCTGGCAACAAGGCGTGCTGCACCAAGAGGTGATGACCGCTTACGTGCCTCCGTACCGTCAAACGCTCAAAGAGGATAACAACGTGCGTCATGACTCGACGCTGGAGCATTACGCCCGTTTGTCGCCCGCGTTTGATCGTCTGCACGGTTCTGTCACCGCGGCCAATAGCTCTCCGCTCACTGACGGTGCCGCTGCTGTACTCTTAATGAGTGAAGGAAAGGCGCGCAGCCTCGGGTTAACCCCGCTGGGCTATCTGAAAAGCTATGCGTTTACTGCCATTGGTGTTCAGCAAGATATGCTGTTGGGACCGGCGTATGCCACGCCGCTGGCGTTGGATCGCGCGGGTCTTAGCCTCGGCGATCTTACGCTGATTGATATGCACGAAGCGTTTGCGGCGCAGACGCTGGCAAACGTCAAGCTGTTCGCCAGCGCTGATTTTGCAAGGGATAAACTGGGGCGCACCTCGGCATTGGGAGACGTGGACATGGATAAATTCAACGTGCTGGGCGGTTCGATTGCTTACGGTCATCCGTTTGCGGCCACGGGTGCCAGAATGATTACGCAGACCCTGCATGAGTTGCAGCGGCGCGGGGGCGGGTTTGGGCTGGTTACTGCCTGCGTAGCGGGGGGACTGGGGGCGGCAATGGTTCTGGAGGTCACACCATGAAACACGCGCACAGTATCGACAATACATCGGATGAGATGACGGCATCAGATAACATGACGGCAAGCCCCTCGGCATTCTCGCTCTCTATACGGCCCGATAATATTGCCGTGATTGCCATGGACGTGCCGGGCGAGAAGATGAATACCTTGAAAAGCGTCTTTGCGGAACAAGTTCAAACGGTGCTTCGTCAGGCGCAACAACATGCGTCACTGCGTGGCGTCATTTTGATATCGGGTAAGCCCGACTCGTTTATTGTGGGCGCGGATATCACTATGCTTGATGCCTGCACGCGGGCAGAAGAAGCGGAAGCGCTGGCGCGGCAAGGGCAGGAGACATTTGCCGCTTTTGGTGACTTGCCTTTTCCTCTGGTTGCGGCGATCCACGGCCCTTGTCTTGGCGGCGGGTTTGAGCTGGCGTTGGCCTGCGATTATCGTGTCTGCTCTCTGGATGACAAAACGGTACTGGGATTACCGGAAGTGCAGTTGGGCCTACTGCCGGGATCGGGTGGGACTCAGCGTTTGCCCTGGTTGATTGGCGTCGATCGCGCGCTGGATTTGATCTTGACGGGGCGCTCGGTAAAAGCGCGACAGGCACTGAAATTGGGGATGATCGATGATGCCGTTCCCAACAGTATTTTGCTGGAAACGGCGGCTGCGTTGCTGAAAAAAGGGAAGCGGCAGCAGCCGGTACTGCCCTGGCGCACACGTCTGGTGAACAGCTGGCCAGTGCGCCACGTGTTATTTAAAGTGGTGAAGCAGAGGACGCGCGCCAAAACTCAGGGCAACTATCCTGCGGCCGATCGTATCATTCAGGTGGTACGGCGGGGTATGGATAAAGGACTGGCCGAAGGGTACAAACAGGAAGCGCGCGCGTTTGGCAAACTGGTGATGACGCCAGCTTCAGCGGCGTTGCGTAGCCTGTTTTTTGCCACCAATGCGTTGAAAAAGCAGGCGGGAGCGTCTGCTGAACTGCGTGAAATACACCGTGTCGGTGTGCTCGGTGGTGGATTGATGGGCGGCGGTATCGCCTGCGTCACTGCCCAGCGCGCGCAGCTTCCGGTGCGCATCAAGGATATCAACGAAGAAGGTATCAACCACGCGCTGCGTTACAGTTGGGAATTGCTGAGTAAACGCGTGCAGCGCAAACGTATGAAACCAGCGGAACGCCAGCGCCTGATGACGTTGGTCTCGGGCAGCACCGATTATCACGGTTTTGAATATGCCGATATCGTTGTCGAGGCGGTGTTTGAGGATCTGGCGCTCAAGCAGAGCATGGTGGCAGATATTGAACAGTACGCACGCCCGGAAACCCTGTTCGCATCCAACACCTCTTCCTTGCCCATACATCAGATCGCCGAACGGGCGCAGCGCCCTGAGCTGGTCATCGGTCTGCACTATTTCAGCCCGGTAGACAAAATGCCGTTGGTGGAAGTGATTCCCCATTCAGGGACCAGCCCTGAAACCATCGCCACCACGGTAGCCTTTGCGCGCCAGCAGGGGAAAACCGCCATTGTGGTGGCCGATAAAGCCGGATTTTATGTTAACCGTATTCTGGCTCCCTATATCAATGAGGCTGCTTATTGCCTGTTGGAAGGCGAGCCAGTGGAAACCGTGGATGCCGCGCTGGTGCGTTTTGGTTTCCCTGTTGGCCCGTTAACCCTGCTCGATGAAGTGGGCATTGATGTGGCGACCAAGATAGTGCCAATACTGGTGGCGGCTTGGGGCGAGCGGTTTCAGGCACCAGCCACTTTCGAGGCCATTTTGCAGGATGGGCGCAAAGGGCGTAAGAACGGCAAGGGCTTTTACCGTTATGGCGTCCAGCGCCGTTTCTGGCGCGCGCCGCGTGAGGTGGACAGCGCTATTTACCCCTTGTTGGGCGTAACGCCAAAAGCCCATCTTGATCCTGCGTTGATGGCGCAACGCTGTGTAATGATGATGCTAAACGAGGCGGCGCGCTGTCTGGATGAAGGCGTGATCCAATGCGCACGTGACGGTGATATCGGTGCTGTATTTGGCATCGACTTTCCACCGTTCCTGGGAGGGCCGTTCCACTACATGGATCATTTGGGTATTGATGCAGTAGTCAAAACGTTGGAAACGTTCGAACATCAGTATGGCCCCCGTTTTGCCCCATGTCAGCGCCTGTTGACCATGCGGGAAAATGCGGCGCGTTTTCATCCTTAATCTTTCCCCCTTCCGGCATCAGCCGGAAGGGCATCAATTGATGGTCACCGCCACGCTCACCGTATCTTTGTAGCTTCCGGCCGGTTTGTTGGCCTGGCTTGCGTTGATGCGTGCAGTAAAGGGGAATGGTTTGCGTCGCCCCAGTGCCGGTGCCCGCGTGGCTGTTGCTCTCGGTCCAGGCGCTGTTGTCGGCGCGATAAAGTTGATATTGCAGATAGTAATTGGTACCGGAAACACTGGCGGTCATCCGACGCCAATTGGCATCGTCAGGGTGCGTGCTGGTTAACGTTACGCTGTAAGCACCATCTTTAGTACAACGCACGCCTAAGCTGCTGTTGATAGCCGTGAAGGCGGAGGGAAAGGCTGCGCTGCCAAACTCGATATTGTTGGTATTGCTAATCTGGCAATCGTTGGTGACAGTCAGCGTTAGCGTGATGTTGGAAGTCGGTGTGCCGAAATAGTACAGGCAAAGATCGAATGCACCAATATCGCAAACGCGATAGTCCCAGTTAATGGCGATGACATCGGTATAAGTGCCGGCAGAAAGCACGGCACCAGTGCTTGTTTTTATCCACAGCGGCAAGGTGTTGTTTGGGCCGGTAAACAGCCCTAATAACCCCAAGAGTGTCTGATTATTCCAGGTGTATGAGCCATTAACGGCGAGTATGTTGTTACAGCTTTGATCGACGCAAAGCGTATAGGGCAGAACGTCACTTTTCGTAGTGTGTTTTAACTGACGCAGGCCAGCGGAGGCGTTATTCCCGGCGCCGAACGTCTCAATGACGCGGTTGGTGCCTGCCAGTGACAGCGTGGGCGCGTCGCAGTTAAAACCAGTACTGGCTTGAGAGGTCTGCGATGCACCGTTAAGTGTGATCGAGCTGACGCTGCCAAGCGAAGATGAAGTGCTGGGCACACGACACTGCGCCCATATCACTGGCGCATAACTGAAACCGAGCAGCACAAGTGAGAAGAACGGGAAAAGTATACGCATTTTTTATCCTTGGTTATCGGATTGGCATGTCAGCGGGCCAATCCGTGCTGGCATGGATTGCTGCTCTGGCAGTGAAAATTGCACGTGACAACGACGGCCATCTTCCTGAGTAAACGACAGGCGGTTGTGAATACCTAAATGGGCGAAGTAGACCAAACCGTCATAGCCACTGATGGTGGTGTTGCCGCTGGTTTCATCGGTAATCCAGGTGCCAACGCGCAGCGCTTCACCGCTGCTGTTTCGTAGCGCGATATTGGCTGAACGCACCTTTTTAATGGCAAACGAGGCCAACGTGCCGTTGCCTTCCTTCACGGCTAACCGGGTTTCAACGCCCGAGATGTCTACGTCAGGTGGTAAAGCGAGCGGATCGATTTCCACCTTCGCCGGGTAGTGGGAGGTTACCCACGGAATCAGCAACCGTCCTTGCTGGTTGGTATAGCCAACTAACTGATTTTCGTAGCGCACTGGCACGTCGGCATAGCCTTGCGTATCGACCACAATAAAGGCGTCATTGATGCGGTTGCTGGGGAATAGGCTACCATCCAGATAGATTACCGAGCCGCTCATTTCTCCCCAGTGCGTTTGGCTCCCCTCGTTGCCATAGATGCCCCCCTGTATCTGGTTATACGGATCGCGCCAACTGAGCGTCCCTTGATGATAAGGATCGTTGCCTGCACTGTAGGCCAGGTTCCAGCCAAAACCGCCATCGAGGGGAAGGGTGCGCGTCACACCCAACGTCGTGAGGTTCTCTCCCTGGTTGTTACGTTGCATGCTGGTATTGAATGTATCGCTGTTGCCAAAGGGAATAATCACCTGAATCTGTGCGCTGTAACAGCGATCGCCCAGCGTTTTATTGGCCGCCAGATAGAGCGTACTGTTGCCCCAGAGCTGCCGCGTATAGGAAAGATTCACTAACTCAGTGCGCGGATCGTTAAATGGGGTAATGGCGAAATAGCCAATCCCGACGGTGCCGTTTGCCGGGCCAAATAACATGCTGCTCAGGGTGGTTTGCAGGCTCTCTTTGCTCATGTTCCCCGGTGTAGCGTAAGTGCTGAGATCCTGATAGCGCAACGTGCGGCGCTGATGCTGAACGTTAAACCCCACGGTATTGCCATAGTAGGAGTAGCCGAAGACGTATTGTTGTCCGCGTCCGTCCCGTTCACTGTGACTGTAGGCAGTGCTGAGCGTACCCCAACGCCCCACGGCCATGTCTGCACCTGCGCCGAGCAGGGAGAGGTCACGCACCGTTTCACCATGGCCGGCGAGCGTCAGGTTCTGCGTGACACTATAGCGATAGAAGCCGCTGAATGCGGGATCTGATGCATAGCGATCCTGCCCCAGCCCGTAGGTTTGGCGCAGCACGCCAACGGAGAGGTCGAAATCGCTAAGCCCCTGACGCAGTAGAGTGTTGGATACATAAAACGGCACGCTGGTAGCAATCTGTCGCCCTTGTGCATCGGTGGTAATGATTGTCGCCTCACCCGCACCGTTGAGATAGGGCGTATTGGTCAGGGTGAACGGGCCGGAGTTGAGCGCCATACTGCTGGTTTTAAAGCCGTTGATAAACAGATCCAGCGTGCTGGGTACCGCAGCAGAGCCTGCACATTGCAACATGGGATAGGTGACGATATCCGGTCGCAGATTGAAATTACGTCCCATGCGCAGACCCGCCATACGTGCTGATTGGCTCCAGGTCAGCGAGTTGCTGATGAGATCGCCAAGCTGGTAGCTGACCATCTGCTCACTGTCGCTGTAGCGCCAATAGGTATCGTAGCGACGATAGCGGCTGCCATCGTCGGTGTAGAGGCTTTTTATCACCCACAGCCCCGAGTTGGACAAGGTGCCGTAGTCGCTGAAAAGGCGCTGTTCCATCAGTGCGTTCATCGTGTCGCCCTGCTGTGGCGGTGAAGTATAAAACAGGTTGTAATTAAACAGCAGGCCGGTGCTGCTACGTGCAGACAGGCGCGGTGTACCGCTGCCATCACCTGCGTTGAGCTGCTGCTGTGGCAGCCACTCTGTAGGTATTGTCAGTTGGAGCTGCTGCACCTGGCTGTCATAGAACACCGTCACATCGGGCAGCGCGTTGATCTCTACCTGTCCTGTGGCGCTGGCGGGCAGTTTTATGTGCCTGCGGGCGAGTTCGCTGGCGTCCGCGGCGTAGCGATCGCCATTGACGCTAACGGGAACGACCAGATTATCGCTGTATCCGTTTACCGCCAGCGTCAGATAATAAAGGACTTGTTGCTGAGCGGGGGGAGCGGTAGGCGGTGGCGGTAAGTCGCCGAACTTCTCGGCGGCAAACACGGTCGATGCGCACAGCATAACGCCCCCCGCAAACAGGAATACGCTTGGGCAAACACGCCGTGCTAAATGCTTCAACCTTCCTGACATCAGGCTTAGCAGCGAGTAATAACGACAGGGTCAGGGGCATCCGTTAAATGGGTATACAGAATGGCATTTGCGCCGGGGGTCGCCGCTGATGCCGGAAGCGGCCAGCGCATTTCCTGGCCCGGCAGAACATACCCTAAAAATCCCTCACTGATGATGGTACGAGGCCCTTTTCCTTGCGGTGAGGTGGACCAAAACACATTATTCAGGCGGGCATGCGTTTGGCCCTCATTACGCACATAGAGGTAGGGCTTTCCGTCGACCGGTGCAATGCGCCAGTGCAGTTGCAAGGGAGCCGCCACAGTATTAGGCTTATCTTGGCCTGAGCCCCGTAGAAACAATGGCAACAGATAACGCATCTGGAATTGAACGCCAGAGGGAGCGTTATTGGTTTGCGGCAGATAAGGTGTGGCTATCTCATCAATCACGATACGGAAAGCACGTTCCTGCGTTGTTGATGACGAGGCAACACGCATTAACCTGATCATGCTACGCTGACCCGGTTCCAGTTTAATGAAGGGCGGTGTGGGTATCACTTCGGTTTGATCGGCGTAGCGATCTTCATACTGCATCTGACGCCAGGCCATAATGCGAATTTGCAAACCCACGGTGTTATTACCCCCTGTTTTCCAGCCATAGCGCTGAACTGCTGTTATGTGCCTCGATGATTTGGTAAATCGGCCACACCAGCAAAGAACTGGCGGCAAATGTGCCTGAACAGAAAAACAGTACGGCAATAGATAAAACCGTCATTCCGCACCTGATTTTTCTTTTTTCGGGACTTGACGGTATTCTGAAGTTCTGAATTTATTACTGCTTTTTGCAGACCAATCAGCATGAGTACTCCCCACGTTACCATCCGTAA
>NZ_JBPETA010000084.1:0-13232 GCF_051710365.1 Symbiopectobacterium sp.
GGCTTCCCGCGCATGCTGCACCAGCGCTTGCCCGAGGGGATGCTCAGAATGCTGCTCGAGAGAAAGTGCGACGCGCAGCAGTTCAGCGTCGGCCACCGCAGCTTCTGGCAGTACGTCACTGACTGAAGGCTTACCTTCCGTGATGGTGCCGGTCTTATCCAGTACCAGTACCAGTACCAGTACCAGCACCTGCAAGCGCTGCACTTGCTCTAACGCATTGGCATTGCGGAACAAGATACCGGCACGCGCCCCTTGCCCGGTACCCACCATGATCGCCGTCGGCGTCGCTAACCCCAGCGCACAGGGGCAGGCAATCACCAGCACCGCCACCGCACCCACCAGACTGGAGGCCAAATCTCCGCTGATAAACCAGTGTATCAGCCAGGTGAGCAGCGCGATCGCCACCACCACCGGCACAAACACCGACGAAATTTTATCTGCCAACCGCTGCACTGCGGCTTTTGAGCCCTGTGCGTCTTCGACCATACGAATGATACGCGCCAGCGCCGTATTGCTCCCCACACCGGTGGCTTTGACTCGCAGCATACCGCTTTGGTTAAGCGTCGCGCCAAACACCTCGGCACCCACCGCTTTCACCACCGGTACACTCTCACCAGTGAGCATCGATTCATTGACCTCTGAGAGGCCATCGAGAATGACGCCGTCAACAGGAATACTCTCGCCGGGACGCACCACAAAAATATCGCCGCTGTGCAGGCTGGCTACATCGCGATCTTCAATTTCACCGTCCACTTCCACATGGGCGATGGGCGGTTGCAGGTTGAGCAAGCCTTCAATGGCGGCACCGGTTTTGGTTTTCGATCTGCTTTCCAGCAGTTTACCCAGCAGCACCAGCGTAATGATCGCGGCGCTGGCTTCAAAATAGAGATGACCGTGCGGCGTGGTCAGCAACGTGAACAGACTGAACAGATAGGCCACGCTGGTCCCCAGCGTGGCCAGCACGTCCATGTTGGAGGTGCCGCTGCGTAATGCACTCCAGGCACGACGGTAGAAATGGCGTCCGCTCCAGAACTGCACCGGCGTTGCCAGCAGTGCTTGCAGCCAACCGGGCAGCAGATGCCCGTTGCCGAAAAACATCCCGACCATTTCCGCCATCAGCGGCACCGTGAGCACGGCCGCAATCAGAAATTCTCGGCGTTCACGCTGCCACGCGCGTTCGCGTCGTGCACGTTCTTCGCCACGCTGACCGCCCTCGACGACATGGGCTTGAAAGCCCCCCTGCTCAATCGCGCGCACCATCTGTTCCGGGCTAACCACGCCCCACGCCGGGGCGATAGCGCACACTGGCTCGGCTGCTGGCAAACAGTACCGTCGCATGTACATCCGGTAAGGCTTCAAGTGCCGCCTGAATACGTTCGGCACAGCGTTCGCTGCTCATGCCGGAAAGTTCCAACGTCAGAGTCTGTTCAACGACGTCAAAGCCGACTTTATGTATCGCCGCGACCACATCCTGCACCGTGCTGCTTTCCCCTTGCAGCCGAACACGTGCACGCTCGCTGGCGAAATTGACGTTGGCTTCCACCCCCGGCAAGCGATTTAACACGCGCTCAAGACGCACAGCACAGGCCGCGCAGGACATGCCGCTGATTGGAAGGTGCAATGAGAGAGGATCGCTTGCATTAGTCATTTCATTGTTATAATTAGACTTTCCGTTAAAAGGCGTCGATATATGCCTTGTCGGTGAGGGGATAACACTTCCCCTGATTTCGCTAACAATATACCCCATGTGGGTATATTGTTAGCGAAATAGTGCTAAAAATGTTTATACCCTAAATAATTCCAGTTGCAGGAAGGCGGCACGTCCAGTCACATCACGTCAGCGGGCAGATGCAAACAATCACGGTCAACAGAAGCCTGCCGTGACTCGAATTTCAGTCATCTGCCTGTTGTGTTTTGCTGCTCCTTCAGTAGAGTGAGCGTTATTTCCCGCTATTTATCAGGGCAGTCAGTTTGAGCAAAGTGTGGTGCGACCGCTTTGCTCCTTGTCCGTCAAACAGGAAGTGATAATGAAAGGTGTTTCCTTATTGGCTGGCGCACTTGCACTTCTTTTCAGCGGCCAGGCGTTGAGTTCAGGTGATGCCGAATGCGGCATTGCGGCGCTGCCTTATCTGGAGCCCAATAACGACACCCGCGTCAATCTGATCCTGCTGCAAAGCAGCCGCCACCATTTGGCCCTTCCACTGCCACAGCCATTGCCCGATCAGACACGAACCCGTGTGAATCCGTTTACCGCCTATCGCGTCATGGGGCTGACGGCCAGTGAGACCAGCGAGGACGACACCACGGTGGACAATGCGAATCAACCCTCACCGCTGGCAGCCAAAGCCAAACAGCTAAACCTTCCTCCCGAGGTGCAAGCGCAGATGGATACGCTGGCACCGGAAGAGAACGAAGGGCGTCATATCTCCAACGATATCAGCGCAGTAGAAACCTTTTTTGATGTGCTGCTGGCAGATACTCAACTCACCGAACCGCAGCGCATCCAGTTGGCACAAGCTCGCATCAACATGCTCTCCTCCGCCACCACGTTAGCCACCATGACTCGCGATCTTGCGACGCTGCCTGCGGACGGCCATGCCGGAGAGCTCAAACAGTATTTGATTAACGCGGTGGCCTTTTATCAGGGTCTGTTTGAACAGGCCAACAGCGGTTTTCAGTCGCTAACCACGGCCAACCAGCCGTGGGTGGCCGAAACTGCGCGCTACATGTTGATTCGCGTGTCGCTGAATCAGGCGATGGAAAATGCGCTGGATGAATACAACATGTTCAATGTCGATAAGGCGGACAAGGAACAGGGACGACGCGCAGTCGAACGTATTGACGCCTATCTGCAAGCCTACCCGAAAGGCCGCTATGCCGATTCTGCCCGCGGGCTTTATCGGCGCGCCTACTGGGTGATCGGCGACGAAAATGCCTTGTCGGCACGCTATCAGCGCGTAATTGCCGCGCAAAAAGATCTGGATGCGTTGCAGACCATCAATAACGAAATCGACAATAAGCTGCTGGAAAGCAGCAGCTTTATTCAGACGCCAGACGCACCGTTGCTAATGCTGGTGCAAGATCTGAAACGGCTACGCAGTGACAAAGGCTGGATGCAGTGGCCCGCGTTATCAGAAGCTGAACTGATCGCCCAACAGGCGATGTTTGACGATGCCGGTATGCAGCAGCAGTATCGCTATCTGCACGCCGCCTTCTATTATCAGCAGCGGGATGCAGTGGCCACGCTGGCATTGATTCCGGAAGAAACGGGCAAGGATCTGACGGACACCACCGACTTCAGCCTCCAGGTACTGCGCGGTTTGGCGCTGGAGGCCGAGCACGGCTGGCAGGCGGCAGAAACGCACTGGCGGCATCTGCTGACGTTGAAAACCAACGAAACGCAGCAGCAGTATCTGCAACTGTCGCTGGCAGAAACGCTGGTCAAAGCAGGCCACCCTGAGGCTATTTTTGCGCCTGACAGCCCGGTCAAAAATTTGCGTTTCCGCTCTGCGGTGCTGAAAAGCGCTGCCAATGCCGACCTGCTGCGCCAACAAACCGGCGAACAACAAACCCATGAAGAACGCGCCGTGGCACTGCACACGCTGCTGACCCAATCGCTGGTACACCGTGACTATGCGGCCTATCTCAAAGACAGCGAACTGCTGCGCACCATCGCGCCGTTAAAAAGCGCAGAAAACGCCAGTTGGAATATGGAAGACCTCACCGCCTTCACCTGGGATGGCAGCGATACCGTATGGGCGGCCGTCAAACCGCAGCCGGTGCTGCATCAGGAACACACGCTCTACCTGCATCAGGGTGAAATCGCCCGCCGTCAGGGGAAAACCGTGTTTTTACGTCAAGGGTTACCGGCCAGCGCGCTGCGGGTAGACAGCCTGTGGCTCTCCTACCGCATTACCATGTTGGATCTTTCGGATAAACACCTGAACCGTATGCTGAAAGCACAGGCACGCTGGCGCGCATTGGGTAACCAGGTGAAGGGTATCCAGATCGATTTTGATGCCCGCAACTATCAGTTGGCTCGCTACGTGAAATTTCTGCAAACCCTACGCCAGCGTTTGCCCGCCGATACACAGCTCAGCGTCACCGGGCTGTTGGACTGGGCTAAAACCGGGGATGTCGGCACGCTTAATCGGCTGGGCGGCGTTATCGATGAGTTGGTGTTACAGACTTATCAGGGCCGATCGACGGTAACGCGCTATGCGGAGTATCTGCCCGCCCTGATGAAACTGCAAATTCCCTTCCGTCTCGGCCTGGGTACAGCACGGGCAATGGGACGAACGCTGGCAGCGTCGTTTGGCCGCCTCTGCGTATTACCGTGGCAACGTGGTGTTTCTCGTCAATCCGCCGCCAGAAAGAGCCGTGTTAAGTAAATAGAGGCGCGTTAGCTGCCGCCGCCAAATCCGTTTTGCCGCCACGCTTCGTAGCTGATGATGGCAACCGCATTCGAGAGGTTGAGACTACGATTATTCGACTGCATGGGAATGCGAATACGCTGTTCCGGCGTAAAACCGTTACGAATCGCATCCGGTAATCCGGCGGTCTCCGAACCGAACAGCAGCACATCCCCCGGCTGATAGTCCGGTTGATCGTAAGGACTGCTGCCTTTGGTGGTGCAGGCAAAAATGCGCTGACCGGCTACGGCAGCCAGAAAATCCTGATAATTTTTATGGCGGCTGACGTTTGCCAGATCGTGATAATCCAGCCCGGCGCGGCGCACCTTTTTCTCATCCAGATCGAAGCCCATCGGTTCAATCAGATGCAGTTTGCAGCCATTATTGGCAACCAGACGGATGATATTACCGGTGTTCGGGGCAATTTGTGGCTCATAGAGCGCAATATGAAACATGAGAATAGGTCAACAAAAGCGTTTTCAGGCCGCCAGTATATAACACGCCGCCCCTGCCCCCGAAGCAGGAATTCAGACAACATGCCGCGCCGTTTTTCGGCCAGACGCGTACACTGTATACAGGAGGTACGCATCATGACCCGTTATCTGATTCCGATATTTTGTCTGGCCTTGGTGTCGCTGAGCACGCAGGCAAATACGCAAAGGCTCACCACCCAGCAACAACAGCTTGAAAACGGCATTCCCAGCCAGCAGCGCCTGCAACAACAAATGCAGCAGAACCAGCAGTTGCAGCAACAGCAGTTGAATCAGGACATTCAGCGCCGTAGCGAACAGCAACAGCAAGAGTTGCGGCGTCAGCTCCAGCAAAATCAGCAACGGACGCAGCAGCAAAACCAGCCCCGCTACTGATCCGCTACAGACTCACCCCCATCAGCGCCAGAATCAGCGGCGTGGTCAGCGCCGCCAGCGCTGTCGATAGCAGCAGGCTGGCGGCAATGGGGCCGCCCAGCACGTTAAACTGCCGCGACATCAGGTAGAGGTTAACGCCTACCGCCATAGAGCCCAGCAGAACCACCACGCGGGTTTCCATTTCCGGCAGCCTAAGCATCACCGCCAGCCCCCATATCACCAAAGGCTGCACCAGCAGTTTGAGTACACACACCACCGCGCTGATTTGCCAGCCATCGCGCACCCGGTATTCTGCCAGCCCCATACCGAGTGAAATCAACGAGAGCGGCACCGCAGCCTGTGACAACATCCCCACCGGCTGATCGACAAAGTCCGGCAGGGAGAACCCGGTCAGGCTGAACAGCGTGCCGGATAAGATGCCGATAATCAGCGGGTTTTTCAGCACCCCGACCGCCGTTTTGCCAAATCCTTGCAGCGACAGCGCGCCGTTGCGCGCCCACTCCACCGACACGGTGACCAACGTCCACAAAATCAGGCCGTTAAACACCAACGCGCGGCCGCCACCACCGGAGCCACCGCGTAAGGCAGAATAAACAGGGTTTGGTAAAGGCGGCGACAGCGCAGCACATAATCCACCAACGCCGCCAGCAGTAGCGACACGCCCATGCCGCACACTGTTACCAGCGAACTGAACACCATGGTGGTATAGAATGCGTCCAGATAGTAACTGTCGCTCATCAGGTGGCGAAAGTTTTCGAGGCCGACAAACTCGCTGGAGAGGCCAAAGGGATCAATACGCTGCGTGGAATACAACAATGCCTGACCAGCGGGCCAGATAAAGAAAATCACCGTGATAGCCAGTTGGGGAAACACTAACGCATAAGGTAACCAGCTACGGCCAAAGACAGGGCGGGATGAGGTCATGCCACATACTCAATCAAAGAAGGGGAAAACAGGGCGACATCTGTCGCCCTCCGTCATTCCCGCGCAGGCGGGAATGACGAGAAAGTACCTGCAACCTTACCTGGTGGACTGCTCAAAGCGACGCAACAACACGTTACCGCGCTCAACCGCCGTATCCAACGCTTGCTGCGGCGTTTTCTTACCGGTCCAGACGCTTTCCAGCTCTTCATCCACGATGGTACGGATCTGCGGCATATTGCCTAAGCGCAGCCCTTTGGTGAACGCCAACGGCGGCTTGTTCAGCATCTGACGCGTCGCGATGTCCGCGCCGGGGTTATTCTCATAGAAACCCTGCTGCTTGGTCAACTCATACGCGGCGGTGGTGATCGGCAGATAGCCGGTCTTCTGGTGCCATTCGGCGGCCATTTCCGGCTGCGCCAGGAACTGCATAAACTGCGCGACGCCTTTGTAAGTGGCATCGTCTTTACCGCCCATCACCCACAGGCTGGCGCCGCCGATAATGGCGTTCTGCGGCGCGTTCGGCACCTCAGCGTCATACGGCATCATTCCTACGCCATAGTTGAATTTGGCGTGAGCGCGGATGTTAGCCAACGAACCGGAAGACGCGGTGGTAATGGCGCAATCACCGTTGTAGAACTTCTCGGTCGACTCGTCCTTGCGACCGTAGTAGGTGAAGTCCCCTTTCTTGTTCATGTCCTGCAACAGCTGAATATGCTTGATTTGCGTCGGCTTGTTGAATTCCAGCACCGCATCCGTGCCGTCGAAGCCGTTATTCTTGCTGGCAATCGGCAAGGCATGCCAGGCGCTGAAGTTTTCAATCTGGATCCAGCCCTGCCAGCCGCTGGCGTAGCCGCACTTCATGCCTGCCGCGCGCAGCTTGGCCGTGTACTCTGCCATTTGCTGCCAGGTTTTCGGCGGTTGTTCCGGGTCCAGTCCGGCTTTTTTGAAGGCGTCTTTGTTGTAGTAAAGCACCGGCGTTGAGCTGTTGAACGGCTGTGACAGCAGGTGCCCCGTTTTCGCGTCGGCGTAGTAACCGGAGACGGTCGGCACAAACACGCTCTCATCAAAATCGATTCCTGCATCTTTAAATACCTGATACACCGGTTTTATCGCCTTGCTCGCCATCATAGTGGCGGTGCCCACTTCATACACCTGAAGGATGGCGGGCGCGTTACCGGTGCGGTAAGCCGCAATCCCCGCCGCCAGGCTCTGCTCATAGTTGCCTTTGTAAACCGGCACAATTTTGACATCGGGGTGCGATTGGTTAAAACGCGTTGCCAGTGAATCCACCGTTTTTCCCAGTTCACCTTCCATCGAATGCCAGAAAGGGATCTCGGTCACCGCGTTGGCGTTAGCCTGATACGCCAACGTCAGCGCCACCAGAACCGCCGCATTACGCAGCGTCCGTGTCTTAAGCGCGTTAAACATGCCTGTCTCCTGCCATAAAGGTGAGCACCTGTGCAAAGGGGTGCGTTTCTTGGTCGAGGGGTAACATGGCACGGACGCATGACAGCAAGATAACCAAACGATGACACCCGCATGACACCCTGCCTGTCACGCTCGCGTAGCAGAATTACCGACAAGATTTGTGGCCCATATCGCGGTTCGGAATAAATGTTTACCAACGGGGTGCCGATACCAAAGACATCATCTGTTTTTTTACTCATTTACCGCGTGAAATCACACAGCAAACGAATAATAAAGTAAATAAGCCATTGATGATGCAAGCATAAAGATAACTGTGCGTTCGCAACACCGTTCTCGTGAATGGACGCAATGAGCAATGCCAGGGTGACTCACCTCTTCTTGTGCCGTGCAGAGGCGGAACTGCTTTACCGACAAACTCGAAAAAAAAATGGGGAACATATGCAGCGCATACGCAACATCAAATTGGGAACATTACTCGGCAGTGGCTTCGCTGCCGTGATCATTATCGGCGTGCTGGTCGCGGGTTTTGGACGCATGCATCTTGCCGGTTTGGGTCAAACCACCGACAGCCTCGCCAAACAGCATCTGAATAACCTGTTTGTATTACAGGAACTGAAAGACAACCTGAACGTCACCATTAAAGCCACGCTGCGTATGCTGCTGATGACGGACAAAAAAGAGCTGAGCGACAGCCAGGCATTGATTGAAAAAACCAGCGCACAAAACGACCAGCGCCACGGAAGGCACTGCTTCTTCGCCAAGAATCGTGGTCGCCAGCGGCAACCCCAGCATGACGTTGTTGGAAAAGATACCGCTCAGGGCAAAGACCGAACCGGAGACGCCATCCAAATCAAACACCTTGCGGGCAACGATACGGCCAATCACGAACAGCGGCGGCAACAACGTCATCAACATCGCCGCCATCACGTGGTTCCACTGGGTGGCGACATCGCCAGAGGCGATCATGCTTTTCAACCCAGCCACCGCGGTGCCAAGGTTGACGTCGTTGACGATCAGCAGCGGCCAGAGATACTGGTTCCAGCCGTAAATAAAGGTAATCACAAACAGCGCTGCCAGATTGGTACGCGAGAGCGGCAACACCATATCGAAAAAGAAACGCATCGGGCTGGCACCATCAATGCGCGCCGCCTCCATCAGTTCATCCGGCAGCGTCATAAAAAACTGCCGAAACAGAAAGGTGGCAGTAGCCGAAGCCATCAGCGGCAGCGTCAAACCGGTCATGCTGTCCGTCATGTTCAAATGGGCAATCACTTCCACCGTCGGGAAGATACGCACTTCCACGGGCAGCATCAGCGTCAGAAAAATCATCCAGAAGAACAGCGAGCGGCACGGGAAACGAAAGTAGACAATCGCGTAAGCAGAGAGAATGGAGACGGTAATTTTGCCGAAGGTAATGGCTAACGCCATCACGGCGCTGTTGAACAGCATCTTGCCGAACGGCGCGTTGTTCGAACCGGCACCGTGGTGCCAGACATATACCAGGTTATCCCACAGTTGCGTACCGGGGATCAGCGTCATCGGCGTTTGAAACACCGCCTGATTGTCCAGCGTTGCCGCCACCACGGCGACATAGAGCGGAAACAGAATGGCGAGTACGCCAACTATCAGCATCAAGTGGCTGAAGATATCCAGCCCGCGACGATTTTCGATCATCGGTGCGCCCCTTAGTAATTGACCTTGCGTTCCACAAAGCGGAACTGAAGGACTGTCAAGCCGACCACCAGCAGCATCAACACCACCGACTGCGCCGCAGAGCTGGAAAGATCCAGACCGGCAAACCCTTCACGGTAAATTTTGAAAATCAGGGTGGTCGTAGCCTGCATCGGCCCGCCCGCCATGGCGGCATCGATAATGGGAAAGGTGTCGAAAAAGGCATAAACCAGATTGACCACAAGCAAAAAGAAGCTAACCGGAGAAATCAGCGGCAGCACCAGATTGAAGAAACGGCGCACCGAACCTGCACCGTCAATGGCCGCCGCCTCCACCAGAGAGCGCGGAATAGACTGTAACGCGGCAAGGAAAAACAGAAAGTTATAGCTTATCTGCTTCCAGATGGACGCCAGCACCACCAGAAACATCGCCTGGCCGCTGTGGGTGGCGTGATTCCAGTCATAACCCCACAGGCTTAAGCCATAGGTGATTAATCCGCCGGGGCTGAACAAAAACATCCACAGTAAGTTAGTGGAAAAACTGGAAGCCAATCTGCATGCGAAAGAAGTACGCGCCATCTTGGGTGAACTTCAGCAAAATCGCGTCGCCTTTGCCAAACTGGGACGTGAAGCGATCGGCATGACGCTGACAGATCGTCAGGCGGAAGCAACCGTACTGGTTAAAGGTCAGTTGGAACCGGTGCAAACTGCCATGTTTGGCAACCTCAATACCATGATCCAACTGCAAAAAGATCTCACTGCCCAGATAGCGACCAACACCGTGGCTGAAGCCGAAGAGGATGGTAACAGCCTGCTGATGCTGGCAGCCCTCTCCGCCCTGTTAGCCGCCGTTATCGCCTAGTTCATCACCCGCCACATCAAAAAGTTGCTGGGCGGTGAACCGCTCTACGCCATGCAGGTGGTGCAAGAAATTGCGCAGGGTAATCTGGCCGTTCCGGTAACGCTCGCCGACGCGGACAACAGCAGCCTGCTGGCCGCCATGAACCATATGCGTGACAGCCTGAGCAAGCTGGTGATTCAGGTGCGGGAAAGCAGTGAGTCTATCTCGACCGGTGCCAGTGAAATCGCCGCAGGCAGCACCGATCTCAGCCAGCGTACCGAAGAGCAGGCTGCCAGCCTGCAACAAACGGCGGCTTCGATGGAACAGATCAGCCAGACGCTGCGGCAAAACACTGATACGGTACGCTCCGCCACCGAGCTTGCCAACACCGCTAGTAGCACCGCCGCCAAAGGTGGAGAAGCGGTGGGCAATATTGTGCGCACTATGACCGACATTCGCGACAGTTCTCATAAAATCAGCGACATTATCACCGTGATCGACGGCATTGCCTTCCAGACCAACATTCTGGCCCTGAACGCCGCGGTAGAAGCGGCTCGTGCCGGGGAGCAAGGCCGTGGCTTCGCTGTGGTGGCAGGTGAGGTCCGTTCACTGGCACAGCGCTCGGCGTCGGCGGCCAAAGAGATCAAAACGCTGATCCATAACAGCGTCGAAACCGTGAATGCCGGATCTACGTTGGTTGAAGAAACGGGCAGCACCATTGCATCGTTGGTGGCTCAGGCAAGTGAAGTCGCCCACCTGATCGCCACCATTGGGGGAACCACGCGGGAACAGGAATCGGGCATCGAGCAAGTTCACAGCGCAATCAACCAGCTCGATCGCGTGACTCAGCAAAATGCCGCGTTAGTCGAACAGTCGGCCAGCGCGGCTTCACAACTGACATTATCCGCGTGCTGACCGATAACCACGGCCAGTTCACCTTCATAGTCAAACTCGTTGCTCGATTCCGGCTTCATCAGCGGCTGACGGTGGGCAGACAGCGTATCGGCAAAACGGATAAACAGGGTTGGCGCATCAACGGTTTGTTGGAACTCGATGCGTTTTTCCATGTAGTTCATGCCAACACACAGGATTTTTCCCGGCTGCTCGATCACCGGTAAAAAGGTGACCTGTTCAAAACGAAAGTCCGGCGCGCCCTGCACCGCCTCAAACTGTTTCAATGCACCGGCGCGCAGTGCAGCGGGGATATCCGCATAGGTGTCGGAAAAGCGTCGTCCCAGATCGATGATGCCGTCAGCATCAATACGCCCATAGGTCTTTTGCCGGGTTTCGGGGTTAATAAAACTTGCCAGTTTCATAGGTTACCTTCAGTGTTTCAGGGTGGCGCAGCGCGCCAGAACTTATTTGATAAAGCGAATCTGCTCGTTGATGGCCGCAATCATCGGCGCTTTGCGCGCGTTGTAGACCTTCTTGTTTTGCTCGAACAGGTTATTGCTGTGAGTATCGATAGAGATAATCAACGGACCAAAGGCTTTCACCCGGTTTACCCACAGCGTTTCGGGCATACCAAGATCGCGCCACTGGGCATCCTCAATCCCTTCAACGCAGGTCGCGGCAAGCACCGCACAGCCGCCGGGGAACACGGCGTGCACCGCCTTGAAGGTTTTGCAGCCCTCTTCGGTGTTCGGCCCTATGCCGCCTTTACCAACAATCAGCTTCACGCCGGTTTGTTCGATAAACTCTTTTTCGAATTTTTCCATGCGCATGCTGGTGGTTGGCCCGATGGAGATCATTTCAAAGCTGCCATCGTCCTTTTCCACCACAATCGGCCCAGTGTGGAAAATAGCGCCTCCGCGCAGATCGACTGGCAATTCGCGGCCCAACTCAATCAAACGACGGTGAGCGACGTCGCGGCAGGTCACCAGCGTACCGGTCAGGTACACCACGTCACCAATGTTCAATTCGGCCAGCGCTTCATCGCTAATCGGGGTAGTAAGCACTTTTTTCATAGTACGGCGCCTTTATGGGAAAGAATTTCATAGGACAAATCAGCGGAGAAACGGATGGTTCCACGACGGTGCGCCCAGCATCCGGTCGACACCGCCATGCCAATGGTGGAAGGGTGGCGTGCTGAGGACTCGATATTGACGCCCATCACCGATGAGGCACCGCCCAGCCCCTGCGGCCCCAGGCCCACGCTGTTCAGCCCCTCTTCCAGCAGCTTCTCCATCTTCGCCGCATCGGCATTGGGGTGGGACGAATCTACCGGCCGCAGAATCGCTTTTTTCGACAACCGCGCCGCCGTTTCCACCGACGTGGAGACCCCGACGCCAACCAACAGCGGCGGGCAGGCATTCACGCCGTAAGAGGTGATCACATCAAACACGAACTGGTTAACGCCTTCATAGCCCTGGCCCGGCATCAATACTTTCGCGGCACCCGGTAATGAACAGCCGCCCCCCGCCATATAGACTTCAATGGTGCAACTATCATCATTAGGAATGATTTCCCAATCGAGCCACGGAATACGCGATCCGGTATTGGTACCGGTATTTTTCTCAATAAAGGTTTCGACCGCATTATGGCGTAATGGCGCTTTTTTAGTGGCCTCTTCGGTAGCCGTTTGTAATATGCTTTCCAACTCACCTAAATAAGGGAATGCCTATCCTGCCGTAATAAAATACTGAATTACACCGGTGTCCTGACAGCAGGGTCGGTCTAATAGATCCGCTTGCTTTTGGTTTTCAAACATCGAGTCATAAACCACTTTGGCAAGCGACAGTTCATCTTTTTCTTTACTGCGTAATTCTTCCAATTTCTTGATGACATCGGTTGGCAGACGTTTGCCAACATACCCGGTAAAGCGGGTCATTATCTCTGTCAATGTCGACACATCATTTTGAGACATCACACAACCTCCAATAAAAAACAGATACGGCTTTATTTCGTTGAATGGGTTAATTCGAGCTTTGCTGCGTCGCGACGACGACGCACTTCAATAGACAGGGGGCTTTGTTGAATAAATAGAAAGTTTGGGTAATCATCGGATCAGATCACCATAGTTGTTTCAAAATCAGGTCTCCATGGCAAAACAAAATTTTAAAATCACTAACTGGCCCTCCTATAACAAGGC
>NZ_JBPETA010000085.1:0-13066 GCF_051710365.1 Symbiopectobacterium sp.
GCCAATGGCAACATTACTTGATGGTAAACGGGTCTGGGCAGAAAAAAATCTGAACCAGATTTAATCTGACAGACACCTGTATAAATAACCGGTAACTGTCAGATCAGGTCTGAGCTAGTACATATCAATACTCCGTGTTATTGCTGTTTTACAACTGCTTCTCCACTGGCTCATTGCGCTCTCCTTCTCCTCAATATACTGTTTATGATGAAGGTGAACACGATGAGGATACAGCCTCAGAAAATCGCTTTTTCAAGCATACAGATCGCGCCATATTGCAACTGAATGGCCTGTATTGCCTCTATCTGTACTGGTTTTTTTCGCTGACGCATGGCGCAACAAGGATACTTATGACGCGTTACCAGCATCTCGCAGCGTTGTTGGCGCAGCGCATTGAACAGGGGTTGTACCAAAACGGTGAGCGTCTGCCCTCCTGCGCACGCTTAGTCAGGAACACGGCGTGAGCATCAGCACCGTACAGCAGGCCTACCATGTGCTGAATCCCAACAGCTTATTTTGCCGCAGCCCCGTTCTGGCTATTACGTTGCGCCGCGCAAGGCGCATCCGCCGGTGCCGGGCTTAACCCGTTCTGCGCAGCGTCCGGTAGAAATCAGCCAATGGGACTCGGTGCGAGAACTGTTCAACCCCAATCCGGAACGTAACCTGTACAACCTGGGCGGTGGCGGGCCGGATGTCAGCCAGTCCTCGATTAAACCTTTATGGAAATCCCTGACGCGCTTTTGTCAGCGACAAGACCTGCGAGTATTGAATTACGGCAATATGTATGGCGCGCCGGAACTGCGCGAGCAAATTGCGCGATTGGCGCTGGACAGTGATTGCCAACTGGCGGCAGAAGATATCGTGATCACCACTGGCTGCCAGGAGGCGTTGTTCACCGCATTGCGTTCCCTGTGTCGGGAAGGGGATATTGTGGCGGTGGAGTCACCCACCTTTCCCGGTACGCTGCAAGCGTTGCGTGGTTTGGGGATCAAAGTGGTGGAAATTCCCACCGATGCTGTGATGGGCATCAGCCTGGAAGCCTTGCAGTTGGCGCTGGAACAGTGGCCGATAAAAGCGGTTATGCTGGTGCCAAGCTGCAATAACCCGCTCGGTTTTTATATGCCGGATGCGCGCAAGAAGGCGCTGATCGTGCTGGCACAGCAGTTTGATATTGCCATCATTGAAGATGACGCTTACGGCGAGTTGGCGTATGAGTATCCACGGCCGCGCACCATCAAATGCTTTGATAACGATGGCAGAGTGCTGCTGTGCAGCTAATTTTCCAAGAGTTTGGCTCCTGGGCTGCGTGTGGGGTGGATTGATCCCGGACGCTATTTGGAACGCGTGCTGCACACCAAATACACCAGCACGGGCTATGCCGTGACCCATACCCAGTTAGCAGTGGCGGAGTTTATTCGTCAGGGCCACTACCAGCCACACGTGCGTAGGATGCGTGCCTATTACAAAAGCAATCTCGATACGTTCACCTGCTGAGTGCGGCGCTATTTCCCCTGCGGAATCTGTGTTAGCCGACCGCAAGGCGGGTTTCTGATGTGGATTGAGTTCCCTGAAACCTTCGATACGTTGCGGCTGAATAGCTTGCTACGCCAGTCCGGTATTCAGATAGCCTCTGGCTCGTTGTTCTCTGCGTCCGGCAAATACCGCAACTGTATGCGCGTGCACTACCGTCTGCCGTTAACCGATGAGATGCAGCAGATGCTACGCGTGATTGGCGAGCAGGCAGAACACCTGCTGCACGAAGATACGGTGAGCGGCCACTAGGTGCATGTCGAAGAAGGGCCGATACAGGGCGATAGCGCCACCCTGTATCGGCAGAGGGGCAAAACCGAATGGAACAATTCGGTTTTGGTCGACGCATCGAGGTCGTCAACATCATCACTTTACGTAGCGAAAGATAAACAAAGGGTGCATGGTTTGGCCGTTTTATCGCCGAATAATGGCACTATTCGCCCCTTTATCCAGCGTTATGTTGATGATGCGGTTGCCTTCCCAAATACCCATCCCAGTCTTTCCATACCGGTTGCAGACCGGCCTGCGCGATTGCCTGTGCAACAGCTTCCGGGCGGCGATTATCATGGGGGGAAAATTGCTCCAATTCGGAACGATCGTCTGCATAGCCTCCCGGCTGCGTTTTGGAAAATGCACTAACGCTGTTGATAGCAATAGGCACCACGTTATCGCGAAAATAGGGGGATTCTCGGGTAGATAACGACAATTCCACGTCGGGTGCCAGCAGGCGGAACGCGCAAATCACTTGCAGTAACTGCGCTTCATCCATGATCGAAGCGGGTGTGATCCCCCCCCCCGCACAGGGCCGCAGACGCGGAAAGGAGATGGAGTAACGACTCTGCCAGTAGGTTTGCTGCAAATACAGCAGATGCTCCGCCACCATATAGCAGTCAGTGCGCCAACTGTGCGATAAGCCGATCAACGCGCCGAGCCCGATCTTGTCGATCCCGGCGCTGCCCAAGCGATCCGGTGTGTCCAGGCGCCAATGGAGATCCTGTTTGTTGCCGCGCAGGTGATGTTGCTGATAGGTTACCGGATGGTAGGTTTCCTGATAGACCATCACGCCGTCCAGCCCCAGCCTTTTCAGCTCCGCGTAATCCTCCTGCGCCATCGGTTGTACTTCAGCGCGCTGAAGTGTGGCCGAATCAGTGGCAACATGTCGCGAAAATAATCCATGCCGACTTTACGTTGATGCTCCCCCGTGACCAGCAGCAGATTGTCAAACCCCAGCGCTTTGATGGCGGCGATCTCACGCAGGATTTCCTCTTGGTTCAGTGTCTTGAGCTTGATGTGGTTGCTCATGGAGAAACCACAGTAGGTGCAGTCATTGGCGCACAGGTTTGACAGGTAGAGTGGAACATAAAAGCCCACGGTATTACCGAAGCGTTGTCGGGTCAGTTGCTGAGCTCGTGCAGCCAGCGGTTCCAGATAGTGCAGCGCTGCCGGGGAAAGCAGTGCCATCATATCGTCACGGGAGAGCGTGGTTGCGGTGAGAGCCCGTTCCACATCGTGGGCGGTTTTGCTGTTGATATCGAGAGTGATGGCATCCCAATCGAGCTGCTCCCAGCGGGTACGAAAAGCGCGCGTCATGATTGCGCCTCCGACCTTATCTGATGAAGAAAGCCGGTCAGCGTGCTGGTGGCGCGCGCCACGGCAATCGCCGTGTTAACCAGCACCGCATCGGCCCCCATCTCCAGCGCCTCGGTGGCGTGGCTGGGTGCACCAATACCTGCGTCAACCACGACGGGTACTGTGGCCTGCTCAATAATGATGCGCAGGAAATCTCGGGTTTGCAGCCCCTGATTGGAGCCGATGGGCGCACCCAACGGCATCACGGCGGCGCAACCTGCCTCTTCCAGCCGTTTGCACAGCACCGGGTCCGCGCCGCAGTAAGGCAGTACCACAAATCCCTCTTTGACCAGGCGCTCAGCGGCGCGCAGGGTTTCAATCGGGTCGGGCAACAGGTATTTGGCATCGGGGTGAATTTCCAGTTTCAGCCAGTGCGTGCCCAGCGCTTCGCGCGCCAGCCGTGCGGCGAACACCGCCTCATCTGCGGTTTTCGCCCCTGAGGTGTTGGGCAGCAGTTTCACGCCAAGCTGTTTGAGCGGCGCGAAAATGGCGTCATTACCGGTTTTCAGGTCAACGCGCTTCATGGCCAGTGTGACTAACTGAGAACCCGATGCCTGCAATGCCGCGTGCATCAGTTCGGCGGTGGCGAATTTACCCGTTCCGGTTAATAACCGGGAAGAAAAGCGTGTATCGGCAATCTGCAACATATCAACCCCCTGCGATAGCCTGAAAAAGAAGAATATCGTCGCCTGAGCTAACGGGCCGTGTCGCCCATTCGTCACGCGGCACAATGGTCTGGTTTATCGCCAGCGCCGTGCCGGGCTGTAAGCGATCCAACCCCGCCAGCAGGGTTTCCACCGTGGTGCCTTCATCGCACGCCATAGGGGTGTCGTTCAGCGTGATGTTCATGTCGCGATACCCTTACAGACCGGGCAGCGCGCCGAGCGGCTTAACTGAAAGGTTTGCCAGCTCTGTTGCTTACCATCAAACAGGCGCAGCTTGCCGCTGAGTGCGGAAGGCAACCCCGCCAGTAGCTTGATGGCTTCCAGCGCCTGAAGTGTGCCGATGACCCCGACCACCGGGCAGAGTACACCGGCGGTGCGGCAGTTGCGCTGCGGTTCTGTCGCTTCCGGATAGAGACAGGCGTAACAGCCGTGCGGATAGGGGGGCGTTAGCACCAGCAGTTGTCCACTAAAGCCAACTGCACTGCCGCTGACCAGCGGCGTTTGCTGCTGAACGCAAGCGGCGTTAATCGCGTGGCGTGTAGTCATGTTGTCACTGCAATCCAGCACCAGATCGGCCTGTTGAACGGCGCTGCGTAGTGTTTCTCCCGCCAGACGCTCAGTGAGCGTTATTACCTCGGTTAACGGGTTGAGTGCCAAGAGCTGCTGTTTGGCGAGCGTGGCTTTGGGGCGAGAAATATCCTGCGTGCGATAGAGGATTTGCCGTTGTAGATTGGAAATATGCAGTTGGTCATCATCGGCGATCGTCAAGCTGCCGACCCCTGCGGCAGCGAGATAGAGCGCGGCGGGCGCGCCTAGCCCGCCCATGCCGACCAGCAGCACGCGGGATTTTTTCAGCCTTTCTTGTCCTTCCGGGCCGATATCTTCCAGCAGCAATTGACGGCTGTAGCGTAAGAACTCTTGATCGCTCAGTGCCGGATCGTTAAGCATCATGAACCTCCTGATTTTCAATCAGGATGAGCAGGGTGGCGGTGGCCTGGCGCCAGTCGGCGGCCTGCGTGATTGCGCTGACCACTGCAGTACTGCCGACGCCGGTTGCCAGCACGCTCGGCACGCGGTCAATACTGATGCCGCCGATGGCCACGGTAGGGAAACGCCCTTGTAGCGCATCAATGTGACGCTTCAATTCGCTCACGCCCTGCGGGGCGGGGGGCATCTCTTTGGTTTGTGTCGGGAAGATATGCCCGAGGGCGATATAAGACGGTTTGAGCGCTACAGCGCGAGCCAGTTCCACGTCGTCGTGGGTTGAAATCCCCAAACGTAGCCCCGCATTGCGGATTGCCTCCAGATCGGCGCTATCCAGATCCTCTTGACCCAGATGCACGCCGTATGCCCGATGTTTGACGGCCAGTTGCCAAAAATCGTTAATAAACAAGCGTGCCTGATAATCTTGCCCGAGCGCGATGGCCTGCATGATGGCGGTCTCGGCTTGTTCTGCGGTTTTGTCCTTAATGCGTAACTGGATGGTTTTTACGCCAGCACCGAGCAGGCGCTCGATCCAGGTCACGCTGTCCACTACAGGATAAAGCCCGAGCTGGGGTGCGGTCGCGGGAAATGCCGGATTCATTTGGCTTCCTCCCCGAGCAGCGTCGTGGCACTGTGGTAGAGCTCGCTGCCGCGCGCTCGGAACTGGGCGGACATCTCTGCCATGCCGACTTCAATCGGCTGCGCTTCCACGGTGGGGACGGGATTTTTCGCCGCGTACTCACGCACTTCCTGCGAAATTTTCATCGAGCAGAATTTGGGGCCGCACATGGAACAGAAATGGGCGACTTTGCCGGACTCTTGCGGCAGGGTTTCATCGTGATAGGCGCGTGCGGTTGTCGGGTCGAGTGCCAGATTGAACTGGTCTTCCCAACGAAACTCAAAGCGCGCTTTGGACATGGCGTTATCGCGGATCTGCGCACCGGGATGTCCTTTCGCCAGATCGGCTGCATGTGCGGCGATCTTGTAGGTGATAAGCCCCTGCTTCACATCCTCTTTGTTGGGCAGCCCAAGGTGTTCTTTTGGCGTAACGTAGCAGAGCATGGCGCAACCGAACCAGCCAATCATCGCGGCCCCGATACCGGAAGTGAAGTGGTCATAACCGGGAGCGATATCGGTGGTCAGCGGCCCCAATGTATAGAACGGCGCTTCGTGACAGTGCTCCAGCTCTTCGGTCATGTTGCGGCGAATCATCTGCATCGGCACATGCCCCGGCCCTTCAATCATCACTTGCACGTCATACTCCCAGGCGATTTTGGTCAGCTCACCCAGGGTATGCAGCTCGGCAAACTGCGCCTGATCGTTGGCATCCTGAATGGAGCCGGGACGCAAGCCATCGCCCAGCGACAGGGCAACATCGTAGGCTGCACAAATCTCGCAGATTTCACGGAAGTGGACGTAAAGGAAGTTCTCCTGATGGTGCGACAGGCACCACTTCGCCATGATGGAGCCGCCGCGCGATACGATGCCGGCCAGGCGCTGTGCGGTCATCGGCACATAGCGCAGCAGCACCCCTGCGTGAATGGTGAAGTAATCAACCCCTTGCTCTGCTTGCTCAAGCAGCGTATCGCGGAACATTTCCCACGTGAGGTTTTCCGCCACGCCGTTGACCTTCTCCAGCGCCTGATAAATAGGAACGGTACCAATCGGCACCGGGCTGTTACGCAGTATCCACTCGCGGGTTTCGTGAATATAGCGTCCGGTGGAGAGATCCATCACCGTATCGGCCCCCCACAGCGTGGACCAGACCAGTTTTTCCACCTCTTCCTCGATAGACGAGGTGACCGCCGAGTTGCCGATGTTAGCGTTCACCTTGACCAGAAAATTGCGCCCGATAATCATCGGTTCAGATTCGGGGTGATTGATGTTGGACGGGATGATGGCACGGCCTGCGGCGACTTCCTGGCGCACAAATTCCGGGGTGATGTTGTCCGGTAGGATCGCGCCAAAGCTTTGCCCTGGGTGCTGGTGGCGCAGCACTTCGCTGCGAATGCGCTCACGTCCCATGTTCTCGCGGATGGCGATAAACTCCATTTCCGGCGTGATGATCCCTTGGCGCGCATAGTGCAACTGCGTGACGCACTTGCCTGACTGGGCGCGTTTGGGCTGCGGTAACTGTTCAAAGCGCAGGTGATCCAACCCGGCATCCGCCAATCGCTGCTGGGTAAAACGGGAACTGACGCCGGAAAGTGGCTCGGTGTCGTTACGTTCAGCAATCCAATCGGCACGCAGTTTGGCCAGCCCGGTACGCACGTCCGGCCGTGCGTCGGGATCGCCATACTGCCCCGCCGTGTCATACACCGGCACGGCTTCGTTAGGTTCATAGCGGGGATTGTCTTTGTCGCCACCCAACAGCGTTGGGCTAAGGGCGATTTCCCGCATCGGCACACGGATATCACTGCGCGACCCGTCAAGGTAGATACGCGTGGAGTTAGGGAAGGCGGTGCCGCGCAAGTTATGAATAAAGGCCTCGGCGGCTTCGCGCTTTTCGCGACGGCCAGACGGGGTTTTAGGCGTTGTAGCGGGTGATTGAGACATAGCATGTTCCTGATTATGGTTAAGGAAAAATGCTTGTCTGGAGCTCGCAGGAAGTAATTATGGTTGCCTTGGCCCCGATTTTACGCGCTATGCCGGTAACAACATGGCGGTGATAACGGTGACAAAACAGAATGGATTACTCTTGTTCCCTTCGCAGGTTTTAACCTGACAGGTTCCGCGGATCCCGAATAAACGGTCTCAGCCTGCGTCTTATGTAGGACATAAACACGCTAGGCACTCCGACAAGATACGCACGATAGTCAACACAGCGGCTGTTTACCAGGCAATAACCCCATTACCATGAGGTTAATAAAACGCTAAACCCGTCATACTTCAAGTTGCAGGTGCGTTGGCTGCACTCGTTAACCCGAATCACTTACTTCAGTAAGCTCATCGGGATTCTCTCCCTTGCCGTCTTCCCGCAACTCGAATTATTTAGGGTATAACACTTTAGGACGTCTAAGAGACACTGTCAAAATGTAAGGTGGGGCAATGGTGTTATTCTTTATCAATGACCAGACGAATCAGTCGATCTTCCAGAGTAAAGCGTTCCGCCATGGCTTCGCCGACGCTTGACAGCGCTTGCTGAAACTCAATGCAGTTGTCGTGATCGATGGCGGTCGCCAGACTGCTGTCGTAGAAATCCATAATGAATTGCGTGTTGGCCTGCAACGCTAGCGCCAGACGGTGCGTTTGCGCCAGCTTTTGATCGCTCAGTGCGACTGCCTCTTGCAAGATGCGCTCATAGACATGGAAATGGCAGGCGGAAAGATAGTCCACAAGGTTGTGGCAAAAATCATCCAGCGCCTGCTCATCCAGCGGTGTGTGTTTATCTTTGTTTGGCTTAATGCCGACCAGATGGTAATAGGCAATCAGAAGTTGCTTGCGTGCTTGTAGCCATTGGTCGATTAACGCATTATTGCCACCAACGTACTCAGTCAGACTTTGTAATTGGTTTAACATTGTTGACTCCGTGCATTGATAAGAAAGAACAATCGGTGACGATGAAATTCTGCCATATCCCTGACAGTTAAAATTCCAGTGAAGTGTCTGTGGAGCAATAGAAAAGATATGGAACAAACATTAAAAGGTGATGAGCATGGATGGTGGGTGGTCAGCCATGATAATCAAGTGTGGCTGCCCGAAGGGAAACTCCCGCATGGCACGGCGGCGCAGTGCGGATTGGAAGGCATTGTTGGACGCCAGATAGGGGAGTGGCGGGGGGAGTGCGTATGGCTGGTCAGTCACCAGAAAACGTCACAGATGGATTCTGTACGCCAACTGCTGGATGAAGACGTGGCGCTGTTTCAGCTGGCAGGGCGCGGTGTACAACTGGCCGAGTTTTATCGTTCTCACCAGTTTTGCGGCTATTGCGGGCAGAAAATGGTGCACAGCAAAACGGAGCTGGCGTGCTTGTGTCCGCAGTGTAAAGAGCGGTATTACCCGCAAATCGCCCCGTGTGTGATCGTGGCGATCCGGCGTGGCGAAGAGATCTTGCTGGCGCAGCACCAGCGTCACCGCGGCAATATGTATACCGTGCTGGCGGGGTTCGTGGAAGTGGGCGAAACGCTGGAACAGGCGGTCGCCCGTGAAGTGATGGAAGAGAGCAATATTCGTATTAAAAATCTGCGCTACATCAGCTCACAGCCTTGGCCGTTCCCGCATTCGCTGATGATGGCATTCATGGCCGAGTATGCCGACGGTGACCTGCGCCACGATCCCAAAGAGCTCAGAGATGCCGGTTGGTTCCGCTACGATCAACTGCCGATTCTCCCACCGGCGGGTACGGTCGCGCGACGTTTGATTGAAGACACCGTGGTACTGTGTCGCGATGGGCAGGAATAGCGCCGCTGGCGTGCTACACTTCGCGCCAATCGTTTCGTTATCGCGTTTTGACCCTCTCTCAGGATGACAAAAGGACACCGCATGCCAGACCTGAATAATGATCGCTATCTGCGCGCGCTACTGCGCCAACCCGTTGATGTTACGCCGGTATGGATGATGCGCC
This sequence comes from Symbiopectobacterium sp., assembly GCF_051710365.1. Lineage (NCBI taxonomy): Bacteria > Pseudomonadati > Pseudomonadota > Gammaproteobacteria > Enterobacterales > Enterobacteriaceae > Symbiopectobacterium > Symbiopectobacterium sp. The sequence continues at coordinate 9,373 of NZ_JBPETA010000085.1, forward strand.
AGGCAGGCCGCTATCTGCCGGAGTACAAAGCAACGCGCGCACAAGCGGGTGATTTTATGTCGCTGTGCAAAAATCCAGAGCTGGCTTGTGAAGTCACGCTACAACCGCTGCGGCGCTATGCGCTGGATGCCGCCATCCTGTTTTCCGATATTCTCACCGTGCCGGATGCCATGGGATTGGGACTCTATTTCGAAACCGGGGAAGGACCGCGCTTTACACATCCAGTTCGAACCGCTGCGGATGTGGCGCGGTTGCCGGTTCCCGATCCTGAACAGGAGCTGGGCTACGTGATGGATGCGGTTCGTACCATTCGCCGCGAACTGGCCGGTGCGGTGCCATTGATCGGTTTTTCCGGCAGCCCCTGGACGCTGGCAACCTATATGGTGGAAGGTGGCAGCAGTAAAGCGTTTACGGTTATCAAGAAAATGCTGTTTGCTGAGCCACAGACGCTTCACCTGCTGCTGGATAAGCTGGCTGACAGCGTGATTCTGTATTTTAATGCGCAGATCAAGGCCGGTGCGCAATCGGTGATGATTTTCGACACCTGGGGCGGAGCGCTGAGCGGGCGCGATTACCGTGAGTTTTCACTGCACTACATGCACAAAATTGTGGACGGTTTGCTGCGTGAGCATGAGGGGCGGCGCGTACCGGTGACGCTGTTTACCAAAGGCGGCGGTCAGTGGCTGGAAGCAATGGCCGCGACAGGGTGCGATGCGCTGGGTCTGGATTGGACCACGGATATCAGTGAGGCGCGGGCGCGGGTTGGGGACAAGGTGGCGCTGCAAGGCAATATGGACCCATCAATGCTCTATGCGTCCCCCACGCGTATCGAGCAAGAAGTTGAGACGATTTTGACCGCGTTCGGTCAAGGGAATGGTCACGTGTTCAATTTGGGGCACGGGATTCATCAGGATGTGCCACCGGAACATGCCGGTGCCTTTGTGGATGCGGTGCATCGGTTGTCGCGCCCGTTCCATCAATAATTGCCATCATCAGGATTGAACTCGCCTTAAGGAGTAGGGTGATGGATACGCAAGCATTGAAAGCGGAGCAGAAACGGCGGGCACAGGAAATCGTGCATGTTGACAGCCTGTCCTTTGTCGAGCCTACGTTTATTGGCGGGGCTGATGTCGGGTTCGAGCAAGAGGGAACGGTGACGCGGGCGGCGATTGCGATATTGCACTACCCTTCACTTCAGCTGGTTGAGTACCAGATTGCCCGTATCCCGACGGTAATGCCCTATGTGCCGGGATTGCTCTCTTTTCGTGAGTGTCCTGGCCTGTTGGCCGCGTGGGAACAATTGGTGCAGAAGCCTGATTTGCTGTTTGTTGATGGTCACGGTATTTCACACCCCAGGCGGTTGGGCGTTGCCAGCCATTTTGGGTTATTGGTGGATGTCCCGACCATTGGCGTGGCTAAAAAACGGCTGTGTGGTCAGAGTGCCCCGCTTTCTGAAGCACCCGGCAGCCAAAGCGCGCTGATGGACCATGACGAACAGATTGGCTGGGTGTGGCGTAGCAAGGCGCGCTGTAATCCGCTGTTTATCTCAACCGGCCATCGGGTAAGCCTGAACAGCGCACTGATGTGGGTAAAACGCTGCCAGCAGAGCTATCGTTTACCCGAACCTACGCGTTGGGCGGACGCCGTTGCCTCACAACGGCCAGCCTTTCAACGCTGGCTGCGTGAAAATCCGCAGTAATGCAGGCGGGATGCGGTAAGTTTAAGAATTCAGGCATAGGGCAAGGCAAAATTTTCAGGTACACTGCCTGCCATTAAAAATAATGAGCGTCGACGATGTTACGTAATCCGATTCACCTGCGGCTGGAGAAGCTGGAAAGCTGGCAGCATGTGACTTTTATGGCTTGCCTTTGCGAGCGGATGTATCCGAACTATTATGAATTCTGCCGCCAGACCGAGTTTGGTGATGCGCAGCTGTATCGCCGCATCCTCGATCTGGTGTGGGAAGTGCTGGTGGTGAAAGAGGCCAAGGTCAATTTCGACAGCCAGTTGGAGAAATGGGAAGACGCTATTCCCTCCGCTGATGATTACGATTTATACGGTGTCTATCCGGCCATTGACGCGTGCATTACATTGGGTGAACTGATTCATTCGCAACTGAGTGGTGCCACGCTCGAGCATGCGATTGCCATTAGCGAAACCTCCATTCGCACGGTAGCGATGCTGGAAATGACGCAAGCTGGCCGTGAAATGACGGACGAAGAACTCTACACGTTGCCCGCGATCGAAGAAGAATGGGATATTCAGTGGGAGATTTTTCGGTTGCTGGCGGCATGTGAAGAGCGTGATTTGGAATTGATTAAAGGGCTGCGCGCCGACCTGCGGGAAGCGGGAAGCAGCAATATTGGCATAAATTTAGGCCAATAAGGCGATAAAACGTGATTTAAAGCCCTAAATGACAAGTTGAAGGGCTTCACATCCGCACCCTGTCTGGTCTACATTTTGGGGGCGTAAAAAAAGTGGCTGTCGGTGCGTGTATGCAGGAGAGTGCTTTTGAGCATATCCGTCGCACTCGATGCTAAGCAAGCGATAAACACACTGTAAGGATAACTTATGAATAAGACTCAACTGATTGATGTGATTGCAGACAAAGCTGACCTGTCCAAGGCTCAGGCTAAAACAGCGTTAGAAGCCACTCTGGCCGCGGTAACTGAGTCTCTGAAAGCAGGCGATGCAGTACAATTAGTGGGTTTTGGTACGTTTAAAGTGAACCATCGTAACGAGCGCACTGGCCGCAACCCGCAAACGGGTAAAGAAATCAAAATCGCTGCGGCGAATGTCCCGGCATTTGTTGCGGGCAAAGCACTGAAAGACGCTGTTAAATAAGCGAATACCAGTGAAGGATTCAAGCAAAGGGGCGTTAGCGCCCCTTTTGCTTTTGTGGCGCAGGCTGGGCACGGTGGCTATTGCCGGATTGATCACCGCCTGTTCCAGCCACTCGCCCCCGCCAACGACGTTCGCCACCGGTTACGTAGGCGATCGTGCAGTGGTGCGCGTGTGGCGCAAGGATGACAGCCAACAACACAGCACGCAGTTAGTGACACTCTCCAATGCGTTGCAGGATGATAACCTGTGGCCCGATCGTCACGGGGTGGAAACGCGTTACCTGTTTGTTCAGGACCACCTGCGTGAAATAAAGCGCAGTTATCGTGGTGTCCATCCGGAAAGTCTCCATCTTCGATTTGTTGACGACGGCACGGTGAGCTTTATGCAACGGCAACTCGACGATCGGCGTGAAAGCGTTTCTGACGATGAGATAGCGCTGTTTCAGTTTGATGCCAAGCGGGTGCTGGAACTCAGCGAGGTGTTGCGCACAGGCAGTGTGAGACTGCGTCAGGGGGTGCTACAGGGCAATCGCGTGCTCACCTGTGATGGACAGAACGTCAGCCCTGATTTTGATCTGCTCTCGCTGAGATGGATAGCGGAACAGCGGCAACATCGCCCAGAGGTCACGCTGCGCGTGGCGTGGTTGGATGCCCCTGCGGGAACGCAACTGCTGCTGGTGGCTGAGGAAGATTTGTGTCGGTGGAAGCCGTTTGCCAGCGAGTAGGAGCCTGTACATAAATTTGTGTAATTGCCTGATTTTGATATGTTCAATCCAACATCAAAAGCAGGTTACTTTATGGACGAAAAACAGTTGCAGGCTCTGGCTAATGCACTGGCCAAAAATCTCAAA